>NZ_JBMGQR010000025.1:0-53082 GCF_049059935.1 Solicola agrisoli
CCCCCGACGGCGATGGCGATGGCGAACAGCAGTCCGGCGATGAGGCCGACGGTCGAGGTGGTCATGGTGTCTCCTGAGCAAGGGGTGGGGTGCTGCGGTTGTGGTGCCGGTCGAGCGAGGCTCGAGGGTGTGCGGGGGCCGGGCCGCGAGGATCGGGCCCGGCCCCGTCGTGGCTACGCGGGAGGAGCGACGTCCTCCACGGTGACGTCCACCGCGCCGGTGACGTGGGCGGCGACGGCACGACGGACGGCGTCCGCCGTCGCGTCGACCGGTGCGTCCCACGTGAGGACGACGTGGACGTCGGCTCCGTCGTCGGTGAGTCGGACGCCGGCGACGCGTCGTCCCGGCAGGTAGGTCGCGACCTCGCCGAACGAGCCGGCGTGGAGGTCGGCGACACCGGGGACCGAGCGCACCGCGTCGGCGACGACGTCGACGGGCTCGGTGCTCTCGGCCGTCAGATCACTGGACACGGCTCTTGGCCGCGTCGTCCTCGGAGTCGTCGTCGGAGCCGTCGTCGAGGTTGACGTCGTTGACGGTGATGTTGACCTCGGTGACCTCGAGTCCGGTCATGCGCTCGACCGCGGCGATCACGTTGCGGCGGACGCCGGCGGACAGGTCCGCGATCGAGACGCCGTACTCGGCGACCAGGTCGACGTCGACGGCGGCCTGGCGCTCGCCGACCTCGACCGAGACACCCTGGCTGTGGTTGACCGACGAGCCGGGGAAGCGGTCGCGGATCGCGCCGACGGCGCGGGCGGCGCCACCGCCGAGCGCGTACACGCCGGAGACCTCGCGGGTGGCGATGCCGGCGATCTTCGACACGACGGTGTCGGCGATCGTGGTGCGGCCCTGCTCGGTCACCAGGGGGCCGCCGGACGTGGTCGCGACCTCCGAGCCGGAGCCGGTGGTCTTGTCGGTGCTGTCGCTCATAGGTGTGGCCTTCCGATCGATGCTGACGTGCTCGTAATGGTTGGTCGTGGCCCGGCACCGATCCGTCACGCGGTCACGGTGTGATCTGCGTCACGACGCCGGTCCGGGCTGTCTCCAGGCTCCGCGAGGCGACATGTAGTTGCACTTTCAACCGCCTTTTGGTCCAGGTTCGTCACCCATGTCGACCCGACCCGTCCACGGGCTGAGACGATGCGCGGGTGCGAGCGACGTCGAGGGCAGCAGGGCGACGGCTCGTCGTGCACACGCGCGACGGCATCCCCGTGCACGAGGAGTCCGGCGCACGGGTCACGGTCGCGCGGCGGGACGTCGTCGCCGCCGTCCGGGCCGCGCTCGAGGTCTCGCCGTCCAGGCCGGGGTCGGTGGCGGTGCACGTCGACGACGCGCAGCGGCTCGTGTCGGTGGCCGTCGAGATCGTGTGCGCCTGGGACGCGGACCTGCGTCTCGCCGCCGCGCGGGCGGCGGACGACGTCCGGGCCGCGGTCGTCGACGTCGTCGGTCTCGACCCCGCCTTCGACGCCGAGCGCGGCGTGCGCGTGCACGTCGCCGACGTCGCCCCGCCCGCCTGACCCCTCGGAGCAGGGCCCGGTCAGTCGGTGCGGGCGATCAGGTCGAGCACGAGGGCCAGCGGAGCCCAGGCGTCCGACCCCGCCCGCACCGCGGCCGAGCACGACAGCGTCACGCCCGGGTCGCGCAGCGGCACCATGCGCAGCCCGGCGACCGGCGGACGGTCCATCGGCAGCAGCCCCACGCCGAGCCCGGCGGCGACGAACTCCTGGAGCAGGTCGAGGCTGTCGGCCCGGTGCGTCACGATCGGCTCGAACCCGGCGCCGCCGGCGATCGTCCGCACCACCTGCTCGTCGGCGACGTCGCGCGAGTCCACCACCCAGGGGTGGTCGCGCAGGTGGCCGACGACGGCCCGGGAGTCGCCGTCGTCGGGCAGGTCCAGGTCGGCGGGGACGCCCAGGCCCCATGCGGCGGACCACAGCGGCGTCAGCTCGACGCCGGGCGGCGTGCTCGTGGGGGTGAGGTCGTAGCGGTACACCAGGGCGAGGTCGACCTCGTCGTCGGCGAGCATCCGCAGCGACTGCGGTGGCTCGTGCTCGCGGATCTGCAGGGTCACCGCGGGGTGCTGCTCGGCGAGGACCGCGACCGCGGGCAGCAACGAGCGACGGATCGCCGTGGCGAACCCCGCGACGCGCACGGTGCCGGCGGGCTCGGCGTCCGGGTCGAGGTCGCGCAGCGCGGCGTCGGTGGCGGCGAGGATCGACCCGGCGCGCTCGGCCAGGCGACGTCCGGCCGGCGTGAGGCGGACCCGGCGCCCGTCCGGCTCGACGAGGTCGGTGCCGACGTCGCGGGCCAGGGCGGCCACCTGCAGCGAGACCGTCGAGGTGGTCAGGCCGAGGGACTCGCCGACCGCCGCCATCGTCCCGAGGCGAGAGAGCTCGCGCAGGATGCGCAACCGACGGACGTCCACCGCCCCATCGTCCAGGAAGTGCGGACGGTACGTCCAGGAATCTCGCGTGGACGCCGACGGTGGGTCCGGTCTTGACTGGACCCATGACCTCGTCCGCCACCGTCCCCGCGCGCCGGCCCGCCCGCGACGGCGCCCTGCTCGCCCTGGCGTCGATGACCTGCGTCCAGCTCGGCCTGGCGGCGTCGGTGGGCGTCAGCGAGCTCGTGGGTGCGGGTGGTGCGGCCTGGCTCCGGCTCTCGTGGGCCGGCGTGCTGATGCTCGTCCTGGTGCGGCCGCGGCCGTCGCAGTTCACCACCCGCGCGTTCTGGACCTGCGTGGCGCTCGGGGTGGTGACCGCGGCCGTGACGATCCTGTTCATGTCCGCGGTGGCGCGCCTGCCGCTCGGGACGGCGAGCGCGCTCGAGTTCCTCGGCCCGCTCGCCGTGGCCGTGCTGCGCGGCAGGGGCGCCACGATCGTGTGGCCGGCGCTGGCGGCGGTCGGCGTCCTGCTGCTCACCGAGCCGTGGCACGGCGAGACCGATCTCGTCGGGGTCGCGTTCGCGCTCGGCGCGGCCTGCTGCTGGGCGGCCTACATCCTGCTGACGCAGCGCGTCGGGGACGAGGTGGACGGCGTGCAGGCGCTGGGCGTGTCGATGCCGGTGGCGGGGGTCGTCGCGACGCTGGTCGTCGGGCCGTCGTCCCTCGGCGACGTCACCTGGCCGCTCGTGCTGGCGGGGCTCGGGATCGCGGTGCTGCTGCCGGTGGTGCCGTTCACGCTCGAGCTGCTCGCCCTGCGCCGGCTCACCACCGCCGCCTTCGGCACCCTGATGAGCCTCGAGCCCGCGATCGCCCTCGTGGTGGGCCTCGTCGTCCTCGGCCAGGTGCCCGGCCCGCTCCCGGTGGTCGGCATCGCGTTCGTCGTCGCCGCCGGCATCGGCGCCGAGCGCACCGGCTCCCGCCCCACCCCCACCCCGACGCCCGGCACACCGACCACCGCCCCGGGACCCCCGAGTGCCCCCACCGAGACGCCGAGTGGCGCAAATCCGGGGTCGACACGCTGACACCAGCCCGAGTTTGCGCCACTCGGCCACGCGTTTGCGCCACTCGGCGGGAGTGGCGTGGGACGGCGGGCGTGAGGCGCCCGTGGGCCGGGTCGCCCCCCCCTGCCGGCTCGGGTCGGTCGGACGCTCGCCTCACGCGGCCGCGCCGGAGCCGTCGAGTGGCGCAAAACCCGCACCGAGTGGCGCAAGTTCGGGCCCGGCGCCGCGTGTCGACCCCGGATTTGCGCCACTCGGCGGGTCGCGGGATATTGAGAGGCAGATACATGGTGAGGTAGGCTCATGACATGAGGACACGCGCCACGGACGCCCTCGACCGGCTGCTCGAGCTGACGGTGCTGCTGGGGCAGGACATGGCGGCCGGGCTGGCGCGGGACGGGCTGACGGAGTCGCGGGCGCACCTGCTGTGGGTGCTGGGCGAGACGGGGCCGTCGCCGCAGCGGCCGCTCGCGCAGGCGCTCGGGGTCACGCCGCGCACCGTCACCGGCCTGGTCGACGGACTGGTCGAGACCGGGTTCGTCACCCGCGAGCCGCACCCCACCGACCGGCGCGCCGCCCTCGTCACGCCCACCGCGAAGGGGGTCGCGGCGGTCGCGTCCCTCACGGCGGGCCGGGCCGAGCTCGCCCGTCAGCTGTTCGGCGACGTGCCGCCGGCCGAGGCCGAGCGGTTCGTCGCGACCATGGACGGCGTCCTCGACCGGCTCCGTGCCGCGATCGCCGCCGACGCGGAGGCCCGGTCGTGACAGCGGTGGAGCGTCGGACCTGGTGGCAGCGGGTCCGGTGGGCGCTCGCCTACGAGGTGGGCATGTACCGCAGCCTCGCGCGGTGGGTCGCCCGCCGGCCGAGCCTCGGCGGCCCCGACGCGCGCCCGCACGGCTACGCCCGCCTGGTCGGCCCGATGCTCTGGCTGTGGATCTTCGGCTCGGCCGTCGAGGTCGTGGTGCTGCACGTGCTGATCCCGTGGCCGGTGGTGCAGCTGGTCGCGCTGGTGCTCGGCGTCTGGGGGCTGGTCTGGATGCTCGGTCTGCTCGCGTCGTACCGGGTCTTCCCGCACCTGCTCGAGCGCGACCGGCTGCGGGTGCGCAGCGGCGCCCTCGTGGACGTCGCGGTGCCGTGGGCGGCCGTCGAGTCGGTCGGCACCGGCGACGAGGACCTCGAGTCCTCCATCCGCAGCCTGCAGCCGATCGAGACCGAGCGCGGCACCCACCTCCGGGTGGGCGTCAGCGGCCGGGTCAACGTGCACCTCACGCTCGTCGAGCCGACGCAGGTGCGCACCCCGCGCGGCCCGATGACGATCGTCCGGCTCAGCCTGTGGGCGGACGACCCGCGCGACCTCGCCCGCGACGTGCGCGCCGCCGCCTCGGCCTGACCGGGCTCAGACGACGACCGTCGGCTCGCCGTCGAGCACCCGGCGGACCACCGGTCCGGGGCGGTCGCCGAGCAGCGTCGCCGCCACGAACTCCGCGGCGAGCCCGTCGAACGTGCCGGCCCGGCCGAGCATCGCGTGCTTGCCGCCGCGGACGCCGACGAAGCCGACGTCGGCGCGGGGCCGGAGTCGTGTCGCGACCCGGGCGGCGGTCGCGGGGGAGGCGATGCGGTCGCCGTCGCCGTGCACGAACAGCACCCGGCGGCCCGAGAGGTCGACGTCGGCGTCGGAGTCGTACAGCCACGGAGCCATCGCGACGACGGTGCGCACCGGTTCGCGTGCGCCCGCGAGCAGCGCCGCTCGTCCGCCGAGCGAGTGGCCGACCAGCGCGACCGGCAGGTCCCCGTGCTCGCGGCGGACCTCCTCGAGCGCCCAGTCGACGTCGTCGACGGGCGTGCGGTGGGAGTCCCAGCCACGGGCGGAGTTCAGCAGGCGGACGACGGCGAGCCGGCCGCGTCCGGCACGGGCCAGGCGGAGCGCCACCGGGACCATCCGCAGGACCGACGGCTGGGTCGCGCTCACCACGGTGCGGTCGGGTCGCGACGCGCCGCCGTGCAGGACGAGCGCCACCGCCTCGGGCGAGCGGGGCGAGCGGGTGCTGACGAGGCGTGCGGCGGGAGGACCGTCGGTCCGTTCGCGGGCGGGCATGGGACGAGTGTTCCGTCGCGGGGCGTCGTCCGCTGATCGGCCCCCGATCACGACCGGACGTCAGGACAAAGTATTCTTGTCACGTCGACCCGCACTCGGGCCGGACCCACTCTTGGAAGGTTGTCCCGTGAGCTCCCTGCTGATCGTCGTCCTGGGCATCGTGGCCCTCGTCGTCCTGGCCGCGCCCGCGGCCCTGCTCAGCCGCAGCCGTCGTCCCGCCACCTGGTCGGCCCACGACCGCATCGGTGTCGCGCCCGACGCGTTCGACGCCGACCCGCAGCACGCCTGACGCCCTGAGGGCTCAGGCCTCGTCGAACGCCTGACGTAGGCGCTCGCGGGCGTGCTGCTCGACACGCGCCTCGCGGTCGGCCGCCGGCTCGGTGGCCACCTCGCGCGCGGACGCCCGGACGGCGCCGCAGATCTCGGCGGTGGTGAAGCTGTCGCTGAACTCGACGACGAGCCGCTGCAGCACGCCGTCGAGCGCGCCGAGGGTGCGCTCGAGGTCCGGCAGGACGTCGTCGTTCGGGTCGGCAGTCATGCGGCGCGCTTCTCCCACGGGCAGGGCCGCTCGAGCCGCGGGGACGCGACGAGCGAGGTGCTGACGGCTGCTGTTCGAACCGGGCAGAACTGTAGCCGGACGTCGACGCGTCCAGCCCGCGGACCCTACGCGCCTCGTCGTGCCGACGGTGGGGGAGTGCCTACGGTGGAACGGGTCCGACCTTCCCCCTGCAGATGGGCCCCCGCATGACCTCCGAGCCCCGCGTCCTGCTCGTCACCGGCGCCACCAGCGGCATCGGCCGCGCCACCGCCGAGCTCGGCGCACGCGCCGGCGACCACCTCGTCCTGGTGGCCCGACGCGACGAGGTCCTCGACGAGGTCGCCCTCGTCTGCGACGGGCTCGGCGCCGCCAGCACCCTGACGTGCGTCGCCGACGTGGCCGAGGACGTCGAGGTGGAGAAGGCGGTGGCCAAGGCCGTCGCCGTCCACGGGCGCGTCGACGCCGTCGTGCACGCCGCCGGCGTCGCGGCCTACGGGCGCGCCGAGGAGGTGCCGGCCGAGGTGTTCGAGGCGGTCGTGCGCACCAACCTGATCGGCTCGGTCAACGTCGTGCGCCACGTCCTGCCGCTGATGCGCGAGCGCGACAACGGCACCCTCGTGCTCGTCGGCTCGGTGATCGGCCACATCGCGGTCCCGTCGATGACGCCGTACGCGGTGAGCAAGTGGGGCGTGCGCTCGCTCGCCCGTCAGCTGCAGATCGAGAACCGCGACAGGCGCGGCGTCCGCATCGGCTATGTCGTGCCCGGCGGCGTCGACACCGACATCTACGACAAGGCCGCCAACTACTCGGGCAGCCCGGGACGCGCGCCGCTGCCGGTCTCGGTCGGCGTCGTCGCGCGCGCCTGCATGCGCCAGCTCGACCGCCCGCGCCGCTCGACCCAGGTCGGCGTCGCCAACACCGCGCTGCGCCTGGCCTTCACGCTCGCGCCGGGGCTCTTCGACGCCCTCGTCGGCCCGCTCTTCCGCGCCGGCGCCACCGACCAGCGCACCGACGTCGAGGCGAACACGGGCAACGTGCTCCGCTAGACGCCGAGGTCGGCCTCGAGCGCGAGCAGCGCCGACTCGACCGTCTCGGTGAGGGCGGGGTGGATCCAGTACTGGCCGCGGGCAAGGCCGGCCACGGGCTGGTCGAAGCTCATGGCCTGGATCAGCGGCTGGATCAGCACGGACGCCTGCGGCCCGACCAGGTGCGCGCCGACGAGCAGGCCGGTGGCGCGGTCGCCGACCAGCTTGACGAAGCAGCCGGAGTCGTCGAGGCGCATGGCCCAGCCGTGCGCGGTGTCGCCGTACTCCTGGACGCCGACGGCGACGTCGAGCCCGGCCTCGCGCGCCTGCTGCTCGGTGAGCCCCACGGCGGCGACCTGCGGGTGCGCGAACACGGCGTTGGGCACGAAGCGGTGGTCGGAGACCTGCAGGTCGTCGGGGTTCAGCAGGTTGTGCTGGACGATGCGCGCGTCCTGGTTGGCGACGTGCTTGAGCGGCTCGGGGCTGGACAGGTCGCCGAGCGCGAACACCCCCTCGGCGGACGTGCGCTGGTGCACGTCGACGACGACGCGGCCGGCGTCGTCGAGGTCGATGCCGCCCTTCTCGACGTCGAGCAGGTCGGCGTTGGTGGAGCGGCCCGCGGCCACCAGGACCATGTCGACCTCGGCGGTGGTGCCGTCGGACAGGTGGAGCGTGGCGGGGCCGTCGGCGTCGCCGGTGACCTCGTCGAGGCTGGCGTCGAGGCGGACGTCCCAGCGCGCGGAGACCGTGTCGGTGAACAGCTGCGAGACCTGCTCGTCGTGGCTGTTCAGCAGCCGCGGCGCGGAGTCGATCTGCACGACCTGCGAGCCGAGCGAGGCGAAGACGTTGGCGAGCTCGCTGCCCACGTAGCCGCCGCCGAGCACGCCGATGCGGGCCGGGAGGGCGTCGATGCGCATGATCGTGTCGCTGGTGTGGTGCACGACGTCGTGCAGACCGGGCACGTCGGGGACGACGGGACGTCCGCCGGCGGCCAGCACGACCTGGTCGGCGGTGAGGGCGACGGTCTCGCCGGACTCGAGCTCGACGGCCAGCTCGCGCGGGCCGGTGAAGCGGGCGGTGCCGGTGAGGACGTCGACGTTCTCCAGGCCCTCGCGGTACTCCTTGCCGCCCTTCGCGATGCCGTCGACGCGGCCGATGATCCGGTCGCGCATCGCACGCCAGTCGGCGCCGTCCATCGAGGTGTCGAGGTCCAGCTCGTGGCCGTGGGCGGCGGACTCGGCCACCTCGGCGGGGTAGGCGTACATCTTCGACGGGATGCAGCCGCGGTTGACGCAGGTGCCGCCGAACGGGCCGCGCTCGACCATCGCCACCTTCAGGTGGTCGAAGCGCTCGTCGAGGATCGAGTTGCCCGATCCTGCCCCGACGATGACGAGGTCGTAGTGGGTCACGGGTTCCTCCGGGAGGTGGTGCGTCGGGTCATTCGGCGAGGTCGGACTCAGGCAGCGGCCCGAGGTGGGTGAACGCGTCGAGGTACGGGTCGAGGTCACCGGCCGTCACCCACGAGCGCAGCTGGGCCTCGCTGCGGCGGCTGGTGAGCGCGCGGGTGAGGTCGAACGTCGACGCGCGCAGGACGACGCCCGGGTCGCCGTCGTGGGACTGCCAGGACCAGTCGTCGGACTCCAGGCGGACGGGCGCCGCTGCGTCGTCGACCTCGGCGGCCAGGCGCCCGGCCATCCTGCCGCGGATGGAGGTGAGGCCGTCGGTGTCGCGGGCGCCGGGCTCGTCCAGGGCACCGCGCAGGTCCTGCTCGTGGATGAGCAGGTCACCCAGCGGACGGGGGTCCTGGGTGCGGACGTACGCCTCGAGCGCGTCGGCGTCCGACGCCCACTCCTCGAGCAGCTCGGCGACGGACCGGTCGGCGCGGGCGTCGACCTGCTCCTGCGTCCACACGCTGTTGTGGTCGTCGGCCTCGTCGCCGGCGAGGACGTCGTGGTCGAGGCCGATGACGTGCGACAGCAGCTCGCGGGCCGTCCAGTCGGGGCACGCGGGCACGGTCAGCTCCATCGCCTCGTCGCCCGCGTCCTCCACCAGCTCCACGACGCGCTCGTAGGCGGCGCGCCACTCGCGGGCGGCGGCCGGGTCGCCGTTCGGGGTGTCGTCGGGCATGCGTGCTCCTCACGTGAGGGGGGGGCTGGTGGACCGCTCGTCAGTCTGCCCGAGCAGACCTGTCCCCACGATTCGACGCCTCTCGGTCGCCCGCGTCGGCGTGTCGAGGACCGAAACGCGTCACATCGTGAGGTGGGCGGTCAGCCGGGGCGGCGGAGCAGGGTGAAGGAGCGGTCGCGGACGAGGAGGGTCTCGCCGGTGCCGTCGACCTGCTGGCCGGGGTCGCTGCTCAGCGCCAGCTGCCACGAGCCGGGCTCGTCACCGGGCAGGGTGAACTCGACGACGGTGTCGGCCGCGTTGAGCAGCAGGGCGAACGAGTCCGCCCCCGGGTGCCCGAGGACGAAGGTGATGGCGCGGGCCAGCGGCTCGTCCCAGTCGCCGTCCTCGAAGTCGTGCGCGTCGCTGCGCAGCACGAGGACCGTGTCGTCCGCGTCGTCGCCGGGTGCCTGGCGGAACCACGGCGGACGCAGCGCGGGGTTCTCGCGGCGCAGCGTCAGCAGCTCGGTGGTGAAGGCGAGCAGGTCGGCGTCGACGCTCGACCAGTCGAACCACGAGACCTCGTTGTCCTGGCAGTAAGCGTTGTTGTTGCCGCCCTGCGTGCGGCCGAGCTCGTCGCCGCCCAGCAGCATCGGCACGCCGGCCGAGAGCAGCAGCGTGGCCAGGAAGTTGCGGCGCTGACGGCCGCGCAGCTCGTTGACCTCGGCGTCGTCCGTCGGACCCTCGGCGCCGTGGTTGGCCGACTTGTTGTCGCTCTCGCCGTCCTGGCTGTCCTCGCCGTTCTCCTCGTTGTGCTTGTCGTCGTACGCGGTGAGGTCGGCGAGGGTGAAGCCGTCGTGCGCGGTGACGAAGTTGACGCTCGACAGCGGCGCGCGGCGGGAGTCCTCGTACACGTCGGGGCTGCCGAGCACGCGCTGCGACAGCGTGCCGAGGGTGCCGTCCGTGCCGTGCCAGTAGTCGCGGACGTCGTCGCGGAACTTGCCGTTCCACTCCGCCCACGACGCCGGGAAGCCGCCCACCTGGTAGCCGGCGGTGTCCCACGGCTCGGCGATCATCTTGACCGGCGCGAGCACCGGGTCCTGCTCGATCAGGGTGAGGAACGCGCTGTGGATCTCGGCGTCGCCGTCCTGGCGGGTCAGCGTGGTGGCGAGGTCGAAGCGGAACCCGTCCACGTGCATCTCGGTGACCCAGTACCGCAGCGAGTCCATGATCAGGCCGAGCGCGGCGGGGTGGCCGACGTTGATGGAGTTGCCGGTGCCCGTGGTGTCGAAGTAGCTCGAGCGGTCCTCGTCGACCAGGCGGTAGTACGACGCGTTGTCGATGCCCTTGAGGCTCAGCGTCGGGCCCATGTGGTTGCCCTCGGCGGTGTGGTTGTAGACGACGTCGAGGATGACCTCGAGGCCCGCCGCGTGCAGCGCCTTGACCATGGCCTTGAACTCGGCCACTTGCTCGCCGCCGTCGCCGGCCGAGGAGTACTCGCCGTGCGGGGCGAAGAAGCCGATCGAGTTGTAGCCCCAGTAGTTGCGCAGACCGCTCTCGACGAGGTGGCTGTCCTGGACGAACTGGTGCACGGGCATCAGCTCGACGGCGGTCACGCCGAGGTCGGTGAGGTGCTTGATCGCAGCCGGGTCGGCGAGCCCGGCGTACGTGCCGCGCACGGCCTCGGGGACGTCCGGGTGCTGCTCGGTGAAGCCCTTGACGTGCACCTCGTACACGACCGTCTCCGACAGCGGGACGCTCGGCGGTGCGTCGTCGCCCCAGTCGAACGAGTCGTCGGTGACCACGCAGCGCGGCACTGAGTCGGCGTCGTCGGTCTGCTCGATCGTGTCGGGCTCGTCGAACTCGTGCCCGAAGACCTGCTGGCCCCAGTCGTACCCGCCCTCGACGGCACGCGCGTGCGGGTCGAGCAGCAGCTTGGACGCGTTGTGGCGCAGGCCGTTGGCGGGGTCCCACGGGCCGTGGACGCGCAGGCCGTAGCGGGCGCCGGGACGCACGCCCGGGACGATCCCGTGGAAGACGTGACCGGTGCGCTCGGCCAGGCGCGTGCGGTGCTCGCCGTCGTCGTCGAACAGGCAGAACTCAACCGCCTCGGCGGTCTCGGAGTAGACGGCGACGTCCACCCCGTCGGGGACGACGGTGACGCCGAGGGGGTACGGGACGGAGCGCGAGGGTCGAGGCACGCCCTCCACTATGGGTGCCGGGGGAGGGGGGTGCCGAACGAGCGTCGCAGGTCACACGGGGTGGTCAGACCCGTCCGGACCAGCACTCCCCGGTGCCCGAGAGGAACTCCTGCAGCCCTCCGTGGACGATCCCGACGTGCTCGGCGATCCACGGCTCGAGCGCACCCCGCAGCAGCGGCGAGTGGACGTCGAGCTCGTAGGAGAGCCGGGTGCCGCTCCCCGTGGCCTCGAGCCCGATGGTCTCGAAGACCGTGGCGATGCCGGCCTCGGTGCGCAGCTTGAGCAGGGTGGGCTCGACGGACTCGACCACGCTCAGGGTGGCGCCCACCGTCTGGTCGCCGATCGCCAGCGTGCAGCTCAGCTCGGACGCCGGGTGCAGCATCCCCTGCTCGTCGCCGAGGCACCGGTCGAACCCGCTCCAGGTGGCGATGTTGTCGACGTCGACGAGCGCGGGCCACACCCACCGCAGGTGCACGGGCGAGTCCACGACGCAGCGTTGGGCGAGCATCGGCCCAGGCTAGGACCGCACGCGGGACGTCGCAGGTCGCGCGTTCGGCGGACGTGCCGTGCCTGCGCGCCCTAGGTTGGCGGCGTCCTGTCCGACCGGGAGGCCACCGTGCGTCGAGCCCTGCTGTCCGCCGTCGTGTCCGTGCTCGCGGTCGCGCTCACCGCGGGCCCGTCGTCCGCGCAGACCAAGGTCCGCGACGACCCGCGCGGCGACGCGCTCCGGACCGACGACGTCACGTCGGTGCGCGTCCGCGACGGGCGGACGTCGTACGTGCTGTCGGTGCGGTTCGCGCGGGTCGTCCGCCGGCACACCGCCGTGACCGTCGACCTCGGACGCGAGGGCGACGTGTCGGACCTGCGGATCGAGAGCATCCCGGTGAGCGGAGGTCGGTACGTGACCCGGCTGGTCGACACGGGCGACGGCGCCGGCTCCGCCGGTCCGGCTCGCCTCGACTGCCCAGGTCTGCGAGGCACCTGGGACCGCGGCCGGAACGGGCGCGCGAGGATCGTCGTGCCGCAGAGGTGTCTCGGTGGCGAGCCGGGACGCCGGGTGGGTGCGGGCGTTCGCGGGGCCGACAAGCAGGTCGGAGTCCTCCCACCGCGAGGCGAGCCCAGCCACCGGGACGTCGACGTCAGCGACCCGAGGGCCTTCGACGACGTCAGCGGGATCACCACCCGGCGGGCCTGAGCGACTGCGGACATCTCGGACGATCGGGAGGTGGGTCCACCCCGGACCTGAGACCCTGGGGGGCATGAGCCCCCTGCCCGGATCACGAGCCGCCCGTCGCGTCGCCCTCGAGGTGCTCGGCTGGGGGCTGGTGGTCGTGGGCGTCGCCGCGCTCGTCCTCCCGGGGCCCGGCCTGCTCGCGCTCTTCGCCGGCCTCGCGGTGCTCTCGCAGCAGTACGAGTGGGCCGAGCGGCGCCTCGAGCCGGTCAAGCGCGCGGCCTTCAAGGCCGCCGCAGACGGCGTGCAGACGTGGCCGCGGATCATCGCCTCGACGCTCGGTGCCCTGTCGCTCGCGGTGATCGGCGTGGTGTGGGGGCTGCGTCCCGACGCGCCCGGCTGGTGGCCGCTGCGCGAGTCGTGGTGGCTGATCGGCGGCTGGGGCACCGGTGCCACGCTCATCGGCTCGAGCATCATCGCGCTCGCGATGATCGTCTACAGCTACCGGCGGTTCCGTGGCGCCGATGCCGACGGCACCGACGCCACGGTCGCCTCCACCAGCTGACCGACGGTCGTCAGCTGGCCGACGGCGTCGCGCCGGGCTTCGGGGCGTCGGCGCCGGGCTTGGGTGCGTCCGCTCCGGGCTTCGGGGCGTCGGCGCCGGGCTTGGGTGCGTCGGCGCCGGGCTTGGGTGCGTCGGCGCCGGGCTTGGGTGCGTCGGCACCGGGCTCGGGTGCGTCGCCCTTCTCCGCCGCGGGGCCGCCCGCCGGTCCGCACTCGCCGTCGGGGCCCGCCGGCTTCTCGGCGCCCGGCTTCGGGGCGTCGCTCGGCGGGGTCGGGGGCTTGGGGGCGTCGCCCTTCGCGGCGTCGCCCTGCTTCGCGTCGGGCTTGGGTGCGTCGCTGCTCGGGGTGGGCGGCTTGGGGGCGTCGCCCTTCGTGGCGTCGCCCTGCTTCGCGTCGGGCTTGGGTGCGTCGCTGGGCGGGGTCGGGGGCTTGGGTGCGTCGCCCTTCGCCTCGCCCTTCTCGGCGCCGGGCTTCGGGGCGTCGGCCGGCGGCTTCGGCGCGTCCTTCTTGTCGCCCTTCGCCGGCGGCGCGGGGCACGTGGCGGCGTCGTCGGACGAGCTGCCGGAGTCCTGGGTGGCGCCGTCGCTCGGCGCGGGGGTGGAGCCGCCGTCGCCGCCCGACCGAACCGAGGCCGAGGTGGTCTGCACGGTGTCGGAGCCGCCGCCGCCGGCGATGGCGGGCACGGCGAACGCGACGACCGCTCCGGCCACGGCGAGCGCCGCGAGCCCACCGGCGATCCGACCACGGCCGGGCCTGCGGGCCTGGCCCACGGCGGGCATCTCGGTGGTGGTGCTGGTCGAGTCCTGGTCGGCGCGCTGGGCGTCCCGGCGGCTGGCCATGGCGCGCAGCTGGTCGAGGGGGTTCTTGTCCGAGGTCACGGGGTGTCTCCATCTGGGTCAGGGCCTCGACGAGGAGTCGGGGCCGGCGATGACCCCACCGTGACGAGCGGGCCTGAAGACGACCTCAAGGAAGGCCCCGGGCAGCGGGTTCTTCAGGCGACCTTCAGCCCCGGTCGACACACTCGTGCCATGGCACCCCGCGCACGCGTCCTCGTGGTCGAGGACGACGACACCATCCGCACGAGCATCGCCGGCGCCCTCGCCGACGCGGGCCACGCGGTCGAGGCCGTGGCCGACGGGTCCGACCTCGAGGCCCGGCTGGCCTCGTTCCGCCCGTCGGCGGTGGTGCTCGACTGGATGCTCCCCGGGCGCGACGGGCCCCGCCTCGCGCAGGTCGTGCGGGCGACGTCGGCGGCGGGCATCGTCATGGTGACGGCCCGCGACGAGGTGCCCGACCGGCTCGCCGGCTTCGAGGCCGGCGTCGACGACTACGTCACCAAGCCGTTCGCGATGGCCGAGCTGATCGCACGGGTGACGGCGGTGCTGCGCCGGTCGGGCGCGATCGGGTCGGTGGTGCAGGTCGCCGACCTCACCATCGACGAGGACGCCGGGCTGGTGATGCGCGCCGGGCACCGGGTCGAGCTCACCGCGACGGAGTTCCGCCTGCTCGCCTACCTCGCGGCCAACCGCGACCGCGTCCTGTCCGGCACGCAGCTGCTCACCCAGGTCTGGGGCTACGACGACTACGCGGAGAACCTCGTGCAGGTCCACGTCAGCGCCCTGCGTCGCAAGCTCGAGGCGCACGGCGACCGGTTGGTGCACACCGTGCGGGGCCTGGGCTACCGCCTGAGCGCACCCCACCCCTGACGCTTGGGACGGAGGGTCAGCCCTGGCGAGCCTTGAACCTCGGGTTCTGCTTGTTGATCACGTAGGTGCGGCCGCGGCGGCGCACCACCTGGGCGCCGGGCAGCTTCTTCAGCGAGCGCAGCGAGTTGCGGACCTTCATCGGGTTCCTCCTCCGGTGGGTGGGTGGGTGGTCAGGCGGCCTGGTCGTCGACGGCGCCGAGCCAGGGCTCGAGGCCGTCGGGGCGGCCCTGCCAGCGGCCGAGCCCGGCGGCGAGCTCGGCGTCGGTCATCAAGGTGGCCTCGAACGCGGCCTCCAGCTCGGCGACGTCGTCGTCGACGCCGCACACGGCGATGCGGGTGTGCGGGGCGCGGTCGCCCCACGACGAGCACGGTCCGACGCACAGCTGGCCGCCCGCGCCGTCCCAGAGCGCCGCGGTCGTGCGGCCGGGGACCCAGAAGCAGCCGCGCGAGCGACGGGGTCCGCCGCCGAGCAGCTCGATGTTCTGCACGAGCCGCTCGGGGTGGAACGGGCGCCACGACTCCAGCGTCCGCGTCCAGACGACGTCGCCGCCGCGCAGCGGGCCGGCGTGCGCGCCGAGGGGGTCGATCCAGGCGTCGGCGCGGCGCACCGAGCGGACGCCCGCGACGAGCACCGTGCCGTCCAGGTCGGACGGACGGTCGACGACGCCGCAGTCGGGGCGACGCAGCGCCTCGAGCAGCTCGCGTCCGGTGCCGTCGGGCTCGGTGGTGAGCACGACGACGTCGGCGTACTCGAGCTGCCCGGCGAGCGTCTCGCCCACGCCGCGGTCGTCCTCCGGCGACGTGCCGAGGCCGCGGTCGACGAGGTGGTCGTCGCCGAGCACGTCGTCCACCAGGTGCTCGCCGTCGACGGCCACCACCACGGACCCGACGCGGGCCGACTCGCGCAGCGGCCGTCCGTCGACGACGGACGTCTCCATGGCCCGGGTGACGAGCACCGGGTCGGCGGTGGTGGGCAGGTGGGCGACGAGCACGTCCCAGCGCCCCGAGTGGGCCAGGCGCAACAGCGTCGGCAGGACGTCCTCGCGCAGCGCGCAGGCGGTGCAGCCGTGGTCGAGGTGCACGACGTGGGTCTCGAGGACGCCGTCGGCCGAGCTGACGACGCGGGTGAGCGTGCCGCTGGCCGGGTCGAGGTCGTGCCGGACGACGGCCGTGCGCGGCACGTCCCACTGGGCGGCGAGGGTGGTGATCTCCATGGCGGCGGCGTCGATGCCGGCGACGAGCACGACGGGGACGGGGGTCATCGGTGGGGGCTCCTGGTGGTGGTCAGGGACGGGTGGGGTCGACGAGCCCGAGCCGCACGGCCCGGTGCAGGCGGCGCGGCACCAGGTGGGTGGTGCCGTCGACCGTGACGGGCGCGAGGTCGGGCGCCGCGGCCTTCCACTGCGAGCGGCGGTGACGGGTGTTGCTGCGCGAGGTCCTGCGCTTGGGGACGGCCACGGCTTACCAGCTCGACTTCGTGATGCCGGGCAGCTCGCCCCGGTGGGCGAGCGTGCGGAAGCGCACGCGGGACACGCCGGCCTTGCGCAGGTAGCCGCGCGGGCGCCCGTCCACCTGGTCGCGGTTGCGCAGGCGCACCGGCGAGGAGTCGCGCGGCAGCGCCGCCAGCGCCTGGACGGCCGCGTCGCGCTCGACGGGGTCGGTCGCCGTGCGGATCGTCTCCTTGAGCCTCGCGCGGCGCTCGGCGTGGCGGGCGACGGTGCGCTCGCGCCGGGCCTGGGCGGCGATCTTGGACGTCTTGGCCATCAGCGCTCCTCCTTGAACTCGACGTGCCGTCGCAGCACGGGGTCGTACTTGCGCAGCAGGAGGCGGTCGGGGTCGTTGCGGCGGTTCTTGCGCGTCACGTACGTGGTGCCGGTGCCCGCGGTCGACCGCAGCCTGACCTTCGGACGGACGTCGGTGCTGCGTGCCATCAGAGCCTCACCCCGCGCGCCCGCAGGTCGGCGAGCACGGCGTCGATGCCACGCCGGTCGACGATCTTGATGCCGCGTGCGCTCAGGCGCAGCGTGACGTTCCGGCCGAGGCTCGGCGCCCAGTACCGCTTGCTCTGGATGTTGACGTCCCACCGCCGCCGCGTGCGGCGGTGCGAGTGGGAGACGTTGTTGCCGAACGAGGGACGCGCCCCCGTCACCTGGCAGACCTGCGCCACGGACTTCCTCCTCCTCCGACGAGCGAGTACAGTCGCTCATGACAATCATTGTCGATAAGCGTATCCGACCACGAGGAGCCCTCGAATGCAAGACGCCATCCACCCCGCCTACCGGCCCGTGGTGTTCCGTGACCGCTCGGGCGGCCTGTCGTTCCTGACCCGATCGACGCGCACCTCGACCGAGACGGTCGAGTGGGAGGACGGTCGCAGCTACCCGGTCGTCGACGTGGACGTCTCGGTCGCCAGCCACCCGTGGTGGACCGGGCGCGGGCGCGTGCTCGACACCGAGGGGCGCGTCGAGGCGTTCGAGCGCCGGTACGGCCGCGGACGGAGCCAGGCGCACCGCAGCCCCGCCCCGGACGCCCGGGACGGGGCTGGTGGTGACGCGGTCGGTCCTGACGGACCTCGATCCTGACGAGCCAGGGTCCTGACGGACACCGCACCCGACGGGCGGGCGGTCGAGATCAGGCGCTGTGCGTGCCGCCGTGCTGCTCGCCGGCCTCGGGGGCGTCCTCGACGACCTCCTCGACGACGTCGTCGGTGCCGGCCTCGACCGGCGACGGCTGCGCGTCCAGGGCGTCGGTCTGGGTCTGCCAGACCTGCTTGAAGATCGGGCCGTCGGCGTCCTGGGGCTCGGGCAGGGGCAGTCCAGCGTCCGCGGTGCTCTCGTCGACCGTGAGGTCGGTGCTCGTCGTCGTCGCCATGATGGTCCCTCGTGCTCCCTCGGACGACCACGGTCGGTCATCCATGTGAGGTAACTGTGACGCGTGGGGCGGCGTTTCGCCACTTCTTGCCGTCGTGGCGGTCGGGTGGAGAGCCGGGGACCGCGAGATACGGTTGCAACATGCAACTGAAACACGGATGTCTCATCGGCCTCGGGGCCGCCGTGCTGGTGCTGTCGGGGTGCGGCGCGGGCTCCGCCGGCGACGCGGCCCCGGCGGCCCCGAGCGCGCACGTCGAGACCCGTTCCGACGCTGCCACGGCGCCCGCGACGTCGGCGTCGCCGTCGGCCGGACCGACGCGGTCTCCCGCCACCGACGGCGCCTCGTCGGGCGTGCCCCTGTGCGGCACGCCCGACCTCGCGGTCAGCCTGCGGACGCCCGCGGGCGGCGGCACCGCCGGCTCCACCTACCGCGAGCTCGTGCTGCGCAACGACAGCGGCCACCGCTGCAGCCTGGACGGCTGGTCGGGCGTCTCGTTCGTGGCGGGTGACGCCGGACGGCAGGTGGGCAGGGCTGCCTCGCGGGTCGACGCGGGCCGTCGGTCCCGCGTGGTCCTCGCCGCCGGGGGTGTCGCGACCGAGCGGCTGCGGCAGGTCGACCCCGGTGCGCAGGGGTGCCGCACCACCGAGGTCGACGGGCTGCGCGTCTACCCGCCGCACAACCGGGAGTCGGCCTTCGTCCGGGTGCCGGTGACGGCGTGCGCGTCGGCGTCGGTCGACCAGCTGCAGGTGTCCCCGGTCGCCGGCTGACCGGGGTGGCTCAGGAGTAGTCGTAGAAGCCGCGGCCGGTCTTCTTGCCGACCAGGCCGGCGTCGACCATCCGGTCGAGCAGCGGGGGCGGGGAGTACAGCGGCTCCTTGAACTCGCCGTACATCGACAGCCCGATCGCGCGCACCGTGTCCAGGCCGATCAGGTCGCTCAGGGCGAGGGGGCCCATCGGGTGGCCGCAGCCGAGGACCATGCCCTGGTCGATGTCCTCGGCCGAGGCGTAGCCGGCCTCGTACATCCGGATCGCCGACAGCAGGTAGGGCACGAGCAGGCTGTTGACCACGAACCCGGCGCGGTCGGTGGCCTCGATCGGCTCCTTGCCCAGGCTCTCGCTGACGAACGTCCGCATCCGCTCCTGGGTGTCCTTGGACGTGGTCAGCGACGGCACCAGCTCGACGAGCTGCATCACCGGGGCGGGGTTGAAGAAGTGCACGCCCATCACCTGGCCGGGGCGTCCCGACACCGCGCCGAGCTTGACGATCGGGATCGAGGAGGTGTTGGACGCGAGCACCGCGTCGTCCTGGGTGAGGATCGCGCCGATCCGGGTGAACAGGTCGAGCTTGGTCCGCTCGTCCTCCGAGGCCGCCTCGACGACGAGGTCGCGGTCGGCGAGGTCGTCCAGGCTGGTGCTGAAGCCGAGCCTGCCAGCGGCCGCCGCGTGCTCGTCGTCGGTGATCTTCCCGCGCCCGAGCGCGCGGTCCAGCGACGCCTCGACCCGCTTCTGCGCACGGTCGGCAGCGTCCTGGTCGATCTCGACCACCACGGTGTCCAGGCCGGACCGGGCCGTGACCTCGGCGATGCCCGAGCCCATCAGCCCTCCGCCCACGACGCCCACACGTGCGATCTTGCTCATCTGTCTCCTCCAGGGTCCTGCGGTCGACCCCCAGCATGCCCCGGTGACGGCCCGCCGGGCCGACGGGGGCGCGGGCCGTCGAGGTCGTCCAGATGGGGGATGTGTCCTACCTCACTGTTGTGAGCGTTCACATTATCTCGCCGCTCGCGGCGGACGGATCGCCGACGAGTTGGCCGACAACGGTTGACACCGCAGAATGTTAACGCTCACACTCTGACCACAGGTGACACCAGTCACAGCGGATCGCGGGGTCGTCCCCGCGGACGCAGCGGTGCCGGCCAGGGCCACAGCACCCGGTTCAGATGGAGGAAGACCAGTGTTGAAGAAGATCATCACCGTCGCGGCGAGCGCCGTCGTCGTCACCGCCCTGTCCGCCTGCGGCGGCGGGAGCAGCAGCAACGCCGGCGGGGCCTCGGGCGGTGACGGGGGCGGCGCCATCACGATGGGCTTCGCCCAGGTCGGCGCCGAGAGCGGCTGGCGCACGGCCAACACCACGTCCGTGCAGGAGTCGGCGAAGGCCGCCGGGATCGAGCTGAAGTTCTCCGACGCGCAGCAGAAGCAGGAGAACCAGATCAAGGCGATCCGCTCCTACATCCAGCAGAAGGTGGACGTGATCGCCTTCAGCCCCGTGGTCGAGACCGGCTGGGACACCGTCCTGCTCGAGGCCAAGCGCGCGCAGATCCCGGTGATCCTCACCGACCGCGCCGTCGACTCCGAGGACGACTCGCTCTACGAGACCTTCATCGGCTCGGACTTCGTCAAGGAGGGCGAGAAGGCCGGCGAGTGGCTCGTCAAGGAGGCCGGCAGCGAGCCGACCAACGTCGTCGAGATCCAGGGCACCACCGGCGCGGCCCCCGCGATCGACCGCAAGAAGGGCTTCGAGGACGCCACCAAGAGCGCCTCGAACATCAAGGTCGTCGCCTCGCAGACCGGTGACTTCACCCGCTCGGGCGGCAAGCAGGTCATGGAGGCCTTCTTGAAGTCCAACCCCGACATCGACGTGGTCTACGCCCACAACGACGACATGGGTCTCGGCGCGATCGAGGCCATCGAGGCCGCCGGCAAGGTGCCCGGCAAGGACATCAAGATCATCACCGTCGACGCCGTCAAGGACGGCATGACGGCGCTGTCCGAGGGCAAGATCAACTTCATCGTCGAGTGCAACCCGCTGCTCGGCGACCAGCTGATGGACGCCGCCGAGAAGGTCGTCGCCGGTGACGAGGTCCCCAAGCGGATCGAGACCGAGGAGACCACGTTCGACCAGGAGCAGGCCAAGGCCGCCCTGCCGGACCGTCAGTACTGATCCCGACCAGGCACCGCTGACGCACCACGAACAGCGGCCCCCGCCACCCGCCGGGTGTGGTGGCGGGGGTCGCTCTCCACACCCGCACCCGACGCACCAGCAGAGGCAGACATGACGCAGACGCAGGCGGACCCCCGCCCCACGACCGCCGAGGCGGTGGTCCAGATGCGTGGCATCTCGATCGAGTTCCCGGGCGTCAAGGCCCTGCAGGACGTCGACCTGACCCTGCGCGCCGGCGAGGTGCACGCCCTCATGGGCGAGAACGGCGCCGGCAAGTCCACGCTGATCAAGGCCCTCACCGGGGTCTACACGGCCGACTCGGGCACCACGACCCTCGGCGGCGTGCAGGTCGACTTCCACGGCCCGGCCGCCGCGCAGGCGGCGGGCATCAGCACGGTCTACCAGGAGGTCAACCTCTGCGCGAACCTCTCGGTGGCCGAGAACATCCTGCTCGGGCGCGAGCCGCGCCGGCTCGGCCGCATCGACGGTCGTGCGATGCGCGCCCGTGCCACCGAGGTGCTGGCCCGGATGGGCCTGGACGTCGATCCCGGCTCGATCCTGTCGAGCCACCCCATCGCGATCCAGCAGCTGGTCGCCATCGCCCGCGCGGTCGAGATCGACTCCCGCGTGCTGATCCTCGACGAGCCCACGTCCAGCCTCGACGCCGACGAGGTCGCCGAGCTGTTCCGCGTGATCCGGTCGTTGCGCGACGAGGGCGTCGCGATCGTGTTCGTCTCGCACTTCCTCGAGCAGGTCTTCGAGATCTCCGACCGCATGACGGTGCTGCGCAACGGCCGCCTGGTCGGCGAGTACGAGACCGCGGGCCTCACCCGCCTCGAGCTGGTCTCGGCGATGCTCGGGCGCGAGATGGACCTGCTCGAGGAGATCGAGCGGGCCGTCGCCGACGTGGAGCCCGCCGCCGTCGCCCCGCTGCTCAAGGCCACGGGCCTCGGACGCACGGGCGCGATCGAGCCGTTCGACCTCGAGGTCCGTCCGGGGGAGGTGGTCGGCCTGGCCGGCCTGCTCGGCTCGGGACGTACCGAGCTCGCGCGGCTGCTGTTCGCGGCCGACCGTCCCGACACCGGCCACGTGGAGGTCGACGGGACGACGCTGCGGATGCGCAGCCCGCGCTCGGCGATCGCCGCCGGGATCGCGTTCTGCAGCGAGGACCGCAAGGGCGAGGGCCTCGTCGCCGACCTGTCGATCCGCGACAACCTCGTGCTGGCCATGCAGGCCGCGCGCGGCTGGGCGCGCCCCATCCCGCGCCGCACCAAGGACGAGCTCGTCGCGAAGTACATCGAGGCGCTCGACATCCGGCCGGGCAACCCCGACGCGCTCATCGGCAACCTGTCGGGCGGCAACCAGCAGAAGGTGCTGCTCGCCCGCTGGCTCGTCACCGAGCCCAAGCTGCTGATCCTCGACGAGCCCACCCGCGGCATCGACGTCGGCGCCAAGGCGCAGATCCAGAAGCTCGTCGCCGACCTCGCCGCCGCCGGCATGGCCGTGGTCTACATCTCCGCCGAGCTCGAGGAGGTGGTCCGCCTCAGCGACCGCGTCGTCGTGCTCCGCGACCGTCGCCTGATCGCCGAGCTCGACGGCCGCGACGTCACCGTCTCCGAGGTCATGGGCCTCATCGCCAGCGGCGACCCCGCGTCGTCCGACACCGAGAGGAGGGCCTCGTGAGCACCGCCACCGCACCGTCGTTCGCGGCACGCGCCCGCCAGAGCCGACTCACCTGGCCGCTGCTGGCGCTCGTCGCCCTGCTGCTGGTCAACGTCGTCGTCACGCCCAGCTTCTTCTCGCTGCGCATCCAGGACGGCCACCTGTACGGCAGCCTGATCGACATCCTCAAGAACGGCGCCCCCACGCTGCTCATCGCGCTCGGCATGACGCTCGTCATCGCCACCCGCGGCATCGACCTCTCGGTCGGCGCCGTCGTCGCGATCTCCGGCGCCGTCACCTGCACCTACATCGCCGGTGCACCCGACCCGACCAGCGCGAGCGCCGCCGTCGTCGGCCTGTCGATGGCGCTCGGGCTGTGCGTCCTGCTCGGGCTCTGGAACGGCTTCCTGGTCTCGGTGCTGGGCATCCAGCCGATCATCGCGACGCTGGTGCTGATGACGGCCGGCCGCGGCATCGCGATGCTCGTCACCGACGGCCAGATCATCACGGTCACCAACCCCGCCTACCGCCAGATCGGCGCCGGCTTCCTGGTGCTGCCGATCTCGATCCTGATCAGCCTCGCGGTGCTCGCGGCGGTCGCGGTCGTCACGCGGCGCACCGCGCTCGGCATGCTCATCGAGGCCGTCGGCGTGAACCCCGAGGCCAGCCGCCTCGCGGGCGTCCGGGCCCGCACGATCATCTGGACGGTCTACGTGTTCGCGGCGCTCTGCGCCGGCGTGGCCGGCCTGATGATCAGCTCCAACGTGAGCGCGGCCGACGCCAACAACGCGGGCCTGTGGATCGAGATGGACGCGATCCTCGCGGTCGTCATCGGCGGCACGTCGCTGGCCGGCGGACGCTACTCGCTCACCGGCACCCTGGTGGGCGCCCTGATCATCCAGACGCTCACCACCACCGTCTACACCGCGGGCATCGCACCGGAGATCACCCTGCTGTTCAAGGCGATCGTCGTCATCGCGGTGTGCCTGCTGCAGTCGCCGAGGGCGCGTGCCACCTTCGGCCGGCGCCGGACGCCGCCACCGGTCGTGCCCGACGCCACCACCCCGTCCACGCTGCCCGACCTGGGTGCGCTCGCCGACGTGCCCGGTCCCGGTGCCTCGTCCTCACAGAAGGTGGGCCAGCGATGAAGGCCGCACAGCTCGACCCCCGTGGCCCCGAGACGCAGGCCCCCGCGGCAGCGCTGCCGTCCCGCCGCCGCACGGTGGTGTCCACGCGCTTTCTCCCGGTGATCGCCACCTTCGTGCTGTTCGTCGCCATGTTCGGCGTCGGGTCGGTGCGCTACGAAGGGTTCGCCTCGGGACAGGTCGTGGCCAACCTGTTCATCGACAACGCGTTCCTCATCGTGCTCGCGGTCGGGATGACGTTCGTCATCCTCACCGGCGGCATCGACCTCTCGGTCGGCTCGGTGGTGGCGCTGTCGACGATGGTCGCCGCCCGCGGCCTGGAGGCCGGGTGGTCGGCGCCGGTCGCGATCGTCGCGGTGCTCGTCATGGGCTCGGTCTTCGGCCTGCTCATGGGCCTGGTGATCCACTACTTCGAGATCCAGCCGTTCATCGTCACCCTCGCGGGGCTCTTCCTGGCGCGCGGCCTGTGCTACGTGATCAGCGTCGAGTCCATCCCGATCAAGGACGACACCTTCCGCTCGATCGCCACCGGTGTCATCGAGCTGCCGGGCGGCACCGTCATCACGCCCAGCGTCGTCGTCGCCCTGCTGGTCGTCGCGGTGGCGGCGTACGTCCTGCACCTGACCCGCTTCGGCCGCACCGTCTACGCGGTGGGCGGCAGCGAGTCGTCCGCCCGGCTGATGGGCCTGGCGACGGCGCGCGCCAAGGTGGGCGTCTACGTCATCAGCGGCTTCTGCTCGGCCCTCGCCGGGCTCCTGTTCAGCTTCTACATGCTGTCGGGCTACAGCCTGCACGCCGTGGGCATGGAGCTGGACGCGATCGCGGCCGTCGTGGTCGGCGGCACGCTCCTCTCGGGCGGCGTCGGGTTCGTCGTCGGGTCGCTGCTCGGGGTCCTGGTCCTGGGCACCATCCAGACGTTCATCTCCTTCGAGGGCACTCTGTCCTCATGGTGGACCAAGATCGCGATCGGGACGCTGCTCCTGATCTTCATCGTGATGCAGCGCCTCTTCGTGGGGAGGAAGGCGTGACCGAGGTCCTCGGCGCGCCGGCCCGGACGGCGGCACGCGCCCCCGTCATGGCCGACGTCGCCCGTCTCGCGGGCGTCTCGCACCAGACCGTGTCACGCGTGATCAACGGTCACCCGCACATCCGCCCGCACACGCGCACCCGCGTGGAGGACGCGATCCGTCAGCTCGGGTACCGCCCGAACACCGCGGCCCGCACCCTGGTCACCCGCCGGTCGGCCACCATCGGCGTCATCGGGAGCTTCTCGGGCCACTGGGGCCCGACCAGCGTGCACCGCACCGTCGAGGCCGCCGCGGCCGAGGCGGGGTACTTCGCGAGCTCGGTGAGCAGCGGCCTGGACTTCGCCTCGCTCCGCGCCGCGATCGACCACCTGCTCGCCCAGGCCGTCGAGGGCATCGTCATGATCGCCGCGCAGGACGAGGCCCTGGAGGCCGTCCGCGCCCAGGAGCCGGGCGTCCCGCTGGTCATCGTCGAGGGCGACCTGTCCAAGGCCCGCTGGGCCGTGGGCGTCGACCAGGTCGCCGGGTCGCGCATGGCCACCCAGCACCTGCTCGACCTCGGCCACACCGAGATCGCCCACGTGTGCGGGCCGCTGGACTGGACCGAGGCCCGCGCCCGACGCGACGGGTGGCGCCAGGCGATGACCGACGCCGGGCTGCGTCCGGCCGAGCCCGTGCTGGGCGACTGGACCGCCGCCAGCGGCTACGCCGCCGGCCAGCAGCTCGCGCAACGCCCCGAGGTCACCGCCGTGGTGGCCGCGAACGACCAGATGGCCGTCGGGATCATCCGCGCCCTCACCGAGGCCGGACGCGACGTGCCCGCCGACGTCAGCGTCGTGGGCTTCGACGACATCCCCGAGTCGGGCTTCCTCGTGCCCCCGCTCACCACCGTCCACCAGGACTTCCCCGCCGTCGGCCGCCGCGCCATCGAGGTGCTGCACGCCGCGATCGTCGCCGAGGACGAGGACCTGCCCCGCCTGATCGCGCCGGATCTCGTGGTCCGCTCCAGCACCGCACCCCCACCCGGAGGAACCCCATGACCCGCCCGCAGTACGTCGTCGGCGTCGACTACGGCACGCTCTCGGGCCGCGCGCTCGTGGTGCGCGTGTCCGACGGCGCCGAGCTCGGCACCGCGGTGCACGAGTACGCGCACGCCGTGGTCACCGACACCCTGCCCGTGGGCGGACGCAGGCTGCCCCCGGAGTGGGCGTTGCAGGTGCCGCAGGACTACCGCGACGTGCTGCGGCACGCGGTGCCCGCCGCGGTCGCCGCGGCCGGCGTCGACCCGGCCGACGTGATCGGGGTGGCGACGGACTTCACGGCCTGCACGATGGTGCCCACGCTGGCCGACGGCACCCCGCTGAGCGAGGTGGAGGCCTTCGCGGACCGTCCGCACGCGTACGTCAAGCTGTGGCGCCACCACGCCGCGCAGGGTCAGGCCGACCGGATCAACGAGCTGGCCGCCGCCCGCGGCGAGGCCTGGCTGCCCCGGTACGGCGGGCTGATCTCCTCGGAGTGGGAGTTCGCCAAGGGGCTGCAGCTGCTGGAGGAGGACCCCGAGGTCTACGCGGCGATGGACCACTGGGTCGAGGCGGCCGACTGGATCGTGTGGCAGCTGTGCGGCAGCTACGTGCGCAACGCATGCGCGGCCGGCTACAAGGGCATCCTGCAGGACGGGCAGTACCCGACGGCCGACTTCCTGGCCGCGCTGAACCCCGACTTCGCCTCCTTCGTGGACGACAAGGTGGCGCACCGGATCGGCGAGCTCGGTGCCGTCGCGGGCACGCTGACCGCCGAGGCGGCCGGCTGGACCGGTCTGCCCGAGGGCATCGCGGTGGCGGTGGGCAACGTCGACGCGCACGTCACCGCGCCGGCGGCGCAGGCCACGGGGCCGGGTCAGCTGGTCGCGATCATGGGCACCTCGACGTGCCACGTGATGAGCGCCGACGTGCTGCGCGAGGTGCCCGGCATGTGCGGCGTCGTCGACGGCGGCATCGTCGCGGGCAGCTACGGCTACGAGGCCGGGCAGTCCGGCGTGGGCGACGTCTTCGGCTGGTTCGTGAGGACCGGCGTGCCGGCCGCGTACGCCGAGGCGGCCGCGGCTGCGGGCGAGGGGCTGCACGAGCACCTGACGCGGCTCGCGTCGGCGCAGGCCGTCGGCGAGCACGGTCTGGTCGCGCTGGACTGGCACAGCGGCAACCGCTCGGTGCTGGTCGACCACGAGCTGTCGGGGATGGTGGTCGGGCAGACGCTCGCCACCCGTCCCGAGGACGTGTACCGCGCGCTCCTCGAGGCCACCGCGTTCGGCACGCGCGTGATCGTCGAGGCGTTCCGCGACAGCGGCGTGCCGGTCGAGGAGTTCATCGTCGCCGGCGGCCTGGCCAAGAACCACCTGCTGATGCAGGTCTACGCCGACGTCACGCGACTGCCGCTGTCGGTGGCCGACTCCGAGCAGGGCCCCGCGCTGGGCTCGGCGATCCACGCCGCGGTGGCTGCGGGGGCGTACCCCGACGTGCCCACCGCCGCGAAGACGATGGGCAAGGTGCGGCGCGGCGCGTTCGTCCCGAACGAGGCCGACGCGGCCGTCTACGACCGCCTGTTCGCCGAGTACCTGACGCTCCACGACCACTTCGGACGCCACGGCAACGACGTCATGCGACGTCTCAAGGCGCTGCGCCGCGAGGCCGTCGCGTCCCACGAGGCGGTCTCGGCATGACCGCGGTGATGGACGTGACCTCGACGATCGCCGGTCTGCGCGACGAGGTGTGCCGGCTGCACGCCGAGCTGACGCGCTACCAGCTCGTGGTCTGGACCGCCGGCAACGTCTCGGCCCGCGTGCCCGGCCACGACCTGCTGGTGATCAAGCCGAGCGGGGTGTCCTACGACGACCTGACGCCCGAGAACATGGTGGTCTGCGACCTGCACGGCCGCGTCGTCGAGGGCGAGCTGTCGCCGTCGT
Organism: Solicola agrisoli; assembly: GCF_049059935.1. Lineage (NCBI taxonomy): Bacteria > Bacillati > Actinomycetota > Actinomycetes > Propionibacteriales > Nocardioidaceae > Solicola > Solicola agrisoli. Next base: position 27,448 of record NZ_JBMGQR010000025.1, read on the forward strand.
CGGACACCGAGGCGCAGGCGTACGTCTACCGCGAGCTGCCGCACGTCGGCGGCGTGGTGCACACCCACTCCCCGTACGCGACGGCGTGGGCCTCGCGCGCCGAGCCGATCCCGTGCGTGCTGACGATGATGGCCGACGAGTTCGGCGGGGAGGTGCCCGTCGGGCCGTTCGCGCTGATCGGCGACGACTCCATCGGGCGCGGCATCGTCGAGACCCTGCGCGGCAGCCGCTCGCCGGCGGTCCTGATGCAGAACCACGGGGTCTTCGCCGTGGGCGCCACCGCCCGCAAGGCCGTCAAGGCCGCGGTGATGTGCGAGGACGTCGCCCGCACCGTGCACCTGGCCCGCCAGCTCGGCGAGCCGCTGCCCATCCCGCAGCCCGACGTCGACAGCCTCTTCGACCGCTACCAGAACGTCTACGGCCAGACCTGACCCGCTCCGCCACACCCGGACGCACCACCCACACGAACGGACAGCACGATGACAGCGCTCGAAGCCCCCCGCGACCACGAGGTCTGGTTCCTCACCGGCAGCCAGGGCCTGTACGGCGAGGACACGCTCGCCCAGGTGGCCGAGCAGTCGCGCACCATCGCCGACCGGCTGGGGGCGTCGCGCGACCTGCAGGCGCGGGTGGTCTGGAAGCCGGTGCTCACCGACTCGGTCGCGATCCGCGCGCAGGTGCTCGAGGCCAACGCGTCACCGTCGTGCGTCGGGCTGGTCGTGTGGATGCACACGTTCAGCCCGGCGAAGATGTGGATCGCGGGCCTCGACGCGCTGCAGAAGCCCCTGCTGCACCTGCACACGCAGGCCGGTGCGGAGCTGCCGTGGTCGACGATCGACATGGACTTCATGAACCTCAACCAGGCCGCGCACGGCGACCGTGAGTTCGGGTACGTGCAGACGCGGCTCGGCGTCGCGCGCAAGACCGTCGCGGGCCACGTCGGCGACCCGAGGGTGACCGCACGCGTCGGCGCCTGGGCGCGCGCGGCCGTCGGCAGCCACGAGACGCGCTCGCTGCGCCTCGCCCGGTTCGGCGACAACATGCGCGACGTCGCCGTCACCGAGGGCGACAAGGTCGAGGCGCAGCTGCACTTCGGCGTCTCGGTGAACACCTACGGCGTCAACGACCTGGTGGCCGTGGTGGACGCGGTCGCCGACGGCGACGTCGACAAGCTCGTCACCGAGTACGCCGACACCTACGACGTCCAGGACGTGCTGCTGCCCGGCGGGGAGCGCGCGGAGTCGCTGCGCTACGGCGCGCGCATCGAGCTGGGTCTGCGCCAGTTCCTGGTCGAGGGCGGCTTCGGCGCGTTCACTACCAACTTCGAGGACCTCGGCGGGCTGCGCCAGCTCCCGGGCCTGGCCGTCCAGCGGCTGATGGCCGACGGGTACGGCTTCGGCGGCGAGGGCGACTGGAAGACCTCGGTGCTGCTTCGGGCGACCAAGGCGATGGCACAGGGTCTGCCCGGCGGCACCTCGTTCATGGAGGACTACACGTACCACCTGGTGCCCGGGCAGGAGAAGATCCTCGGCGCGCACATGCTCGAGGTCTGCCCCTCGATCACCGCGTCCAGGCCGACCCTGGAGATCCACCCGCTCGGCATCGGCGGCCGCGAGGACCCCGTCCGCCTGCGCTTCACCGCCGACCCCGCCGAGGCCGTCGTGGTCGGCATCAGCGACCTCGGTGGACGCTTCCGCCTGACCGCCAACGAGATCGACGTCGTCGAGCCCGACGAGGCCCTGCCCCGGCTGCCCGTCGCGTGCGCGGTCTGGGAGCCGCGCCCGTCGCTGGCGACCTCGGCCGAGTCGTGGTTGATGGCCGGCGGCCCGCACCACACCGTCCTGTCCTCGCAGATCGGCACCGAGGAGCTCGACGACTTCGCCGAGATGACCCGCACCGAGCTCGTCGTCATCGACGCCGGCACCACCACCCGCGAGCTCCGCCGCGAGCTGCGCTGGAACGCCGCCTACCACCGCCTGGCCGCCCGCCTCTGACGGTCGCTCCGGCCGCCGTCGCTCGTCCCGCCCTGCCCCGAAACGCCGAGTGGCGCAAAACCCGACGCGAGTGGCGCAAAACCGGGCGCTCCGACGCGTGTCGGGCCCGAATTTGCGCCACTCGGCGCGTCGGGCAGAGGGCGGCGGTCCGGGGCCTCAGACGGGGATGGAGCCGGACGGGGAGCCGGTGCCCGAGGCGAGGACCTCGCGGGCGGCGTCCTTGGCGTCCTCGACGAGCCAGAGCAGCACGCCGACGACCTTGCCGTCGTCGAGGTAGTACACGACCGCCTTGCCGTCGTCGCCGTGGTCCTCGACGGTCTCGAGTGAGGAGTCGAGGGTGCCGATGGCCTCGTACCAGTCGTCGAAGAGCACCGAGTAGTAGTACGGCGTGTGGTCGTACGTCTCGTCCGAGCCGGCCAGGATGCGGCCCGCGGCGGCGCCCATCTCGTTGGCGTTGTCGACGTGCTCGACGCGGCGGCGGCCGAGGATCCGGTCGGGGTACTCGGCGACGTCGCCGGTGGCGAGGACGTCGGGGTCGTCGGTGGTGAGCCGCTCGTCGACGACGATGCCGCCGTCGTCGGACTGCCGCAGCCCGGCCGCGCCGGCCAGGTCGCCGGCGGGCGTGATGCCGAGGCCCACGACCACCACGTCGGCGTCGACGGTCGAGCCGTGCTCGAGCCGCAGGCTCACGCCGTCGGCCGTGGACGTGCCGCCCGAGACCTTCGAGCCGCCGCGCACCTCGACGCCCGCGTCGGTGAAGACCTTCTCCAGGTGCGTCGCGATCGACGCGGGGAACACCGGCGCCCCAAGGGTGTCGTCGGGGTGCAGGAGCGTGACGCGGCAGCCGTTCTGGACGAGCGCCGCCGCCAGCTCGGTGCCGATGTAGCCGCCGCCGACGACGGCCACGTGCGGGCCGTCGGCGGTGAGCTCGCGCAGCCGGTGGTAGTCGGTGAGGGTGCGGAAGTAGAGCACGCGGTCGCCGGCGTCGAGCCCGTCGATGGTGGTCGGGTGGCCGCCGGTCGCGAGCAGCAGGCGCCCGTAGCCGAAGGTGTCGTCGCCGTCGGTGGTGACGGCCTTGGCCTCGCGGTCGATGCCGGTCGCGCGGGTGCCGAGGTGGAGCGTCGCGCCGGTCTTCTCGTGCGTGGACAGCGCGGCGTCGTCCTCGGTGAAGTCGGGGTCGGTCCACAGCTTCTTCGACAGCGCGGGGCGCGGGAACGGCGCGGTGGGCTCCTCGCCGAGGATGCCGATCGTGCCCTCGGTGTCGCGCTCGCGGATGCCGTTCGCGGCGGTGTCGGCAGCCATGCCGCCGCCGATGATCAGGTAGTCGTACCTCTGGTGCACTGCAGGCCTCCTGGCCGTGGGGAAAAGGTCGATCAGCTGTCGCGCAGGGCGTCGACGAGCTGCTCCTTGGTCATGTCCGAGCGGCCCTCGACGCCGATCTCCTGGGCGCGCTCGTAGAGCTCGTCCCTGGTCCACTCCTCGTAGGAGGGGTGGCTGCCGCCCTTGCGGCCGACGGCCGAGCGCGAGCTGTTGGCGGCGGCGTTGGCGATGCGCGCGGACTTGGACTTGCTGTTGCCCTCGTCGCGCAGCTTCTCGTAGAGCTCGTCGTCCTTGACGCTCGGTCCGGGCTCGTCCTCGGGCATCGGTGCCTCCTGCAGGTCGGGGTTCGACCCGACGCTAGGACGAGCCGCCGCCGATCGCAGATCGACGCCGTCAGGGCAGTCGTGGCAGGGGCTCTGCGTCCAGCCAGCGCTCGAGCAGCCCGCGCAGCGGCTGCCCGGTGGACGCCTCGGCGTGCCGGACGAACGCCTCGGTCGTGACGGTGCCGTGACGGCGTCCGGCCACCCACGCGCGGAGCATCGTGAAGAACGCGTCGTCGCCGACGGTGCGGCGGACGGCGTGCAGCGTCAGGGCGCCGCGCTTGTAGACGCGGTCGTCGAACATCAGCTCGGGCCCCGGGTCGCCGACCGTCACGTCCTGGTCGAGCTCGGCGAGCCGTCCCCAGTGCTCGAGCGCGTGGTCGTGAGCCGACGCGCCGCCCGACGCCTCGGACCACAGCCACTCGGCGTAGCAGGCGAAGCCCTCGTGCAGCCAGATCTGGTCCCACGTCGAGAGCGTGAGCGAGTTGCCGAACCACTGGTGCGCCAGCTCGTGCGCGACGAGGCGCTCGAGGCCGCGGTGGCCGTCGAGGTGGTTGGCGCCGAAGATCGACAGGCCCTGCGCCTCGAGCGGGATCTCGAGGTCGTCGGCGGTGACCACCACGGTGTACGACCCGAACGGGTACGGGCCGAAGTGCTCGGTGAACGTCTCGAGCATCGCCGGCTGACGGCCGAAGTCCTCGTCGTACGACGCGCGCAGCGCGGCGGGCAGGACGTGACGCTGCTCGACGCCGGCGGCGTACGACGTGTGGGTGGAGTAGCGGCCGATCTGCACGGTGGCCAGGTACGTGGCCATCGGCTCGGGCTGCTCGAACGACCACGTGGTGCTGCTCGCGCGGCGACGCGTGCCGGTGGGGGTGCCGTTGGCGACGACGGTGTAGCCCGACGCGACCGTGACCTCGAAGGTGTAGGAGGCCTTGTCGGACGGCCGGTCGTTGCACGGGAACCACGACGGCGCGCCGCTCGGCTGCGCGGCGACGATCGCGCCGTCGGCGAGCTCCTCCCAGCCCACCGTGCCCCAGCGGCTGCGGACGGGCGCGGGCTTGCCTCCGTAGACGACGACGACCTCGAAGGTGGTGCCGGCCGGGATCTGCTTGCCGAGCTTGACGTGCAGCTTGCCGCGGACGTGCGAGAACCGGTCGACGCCGAACCGCTTGACGCTCACCTTGGACGCGCGCAGGCCCCGCAGGTCGAGGTCGATCACGCTCAGGTCGTCGGCGGCCTCGGCGGTGATCGTCGCGCGGCCGTCGAGACGGTTGCCGTCGACGGCGTAGTCGAGCTCGAGGGCGTACGAGGCGACGTCGTACGACAGGTCGCCGTGCCCGGGCACGTACTCGTCGGCCTCGGTGGGGGAGACGATGCTGGAGACGAGGTCCTTCACGCGGACGCGTCCTCGGCCCACGGGCCGATGGGGTTGCCCATCCAGCGGGTGCCGGCGGGGACGGCCTCGCCGCGCATCACCAGCGAGCCGGGACCGACGGTGGAGTCGCGGCCGAGCGCCGCGGCCGGCAGCACCACGCTGTTGGGGCCCAGCGTCGATCCGCGGGCCATCGTCACGCCGTCCATGGCCATCATCCGATCATGGAACAGGTGCGTCTGCACCACGCACCCCTGGTTGACGCTGACGCCGTCCTCGAGGGTGATCAGGTCGGCCTCGGGGAGCCAGTAGGTCTCGCACCAGACGCCTCGTCCGACGGTCGCGCCGAGCGAGCGCAGCCAGAGGTTGAGCACGACACTGCCCTGGGCGGCCCGGGCGAACCACGTCGCGGCGACCACCTCGACGAACGTGTCGGCGAGCTCGTTGCGCCAGACGAACGAGCTCCACAGCGGGTGCTCGCCGGCGCGGAACCGGCCCACCAGCACCCACTTGGCCGCGGTGGCGACGATCCCCGCGACGGCGCCCGCCGCCATGAGCACGAGCCCGCCGAGCAGGGCGGCTCCGAGGTGACCGAGCGCGTCGACGAGCAGCTGCAGCGAGGTGACGACGCCGAGCGCGATGGCCAGGGTGACGACGACCGGCACGACCCGGCAGAGCTCGACGGCGGCGCGCGCGACCTTCAGCCGCGTCGCGGGGTGGTAGGTGAGGCTCTGGTCGCCGGACGACGCGGTCCGCCGCAGCTGCACCGGCGGGCTGCCGAGCCACGACGTGCCGGCCTTGGCGTCGCTGCGCCGCGGCGCGGCCGAGAGCACGGCGACCAGGCCCTGCTTGGGCACCTTGCGGCCGGGTGCCGTCATGCCGGAGTTGCCGACGAACGCGCGCTTGCCGATCTTGGCGCGCTCGACGCGCAGCCAGCCGCCGCCCAGCTCGTATGACCCGATCATCGTGTCGTCGGCCAGGAACGCGCCGTCGTTGACGGTGGTGAGCGACGGGATCATCAGCACCGTGGAGGCCTCGACGTCGCTGCCGATCCGGGCGCCGAGCGCACGGAGCCACAGGGGCGTCAGGGCGCTGGAGTACAGCGGGAACAGCCACGTGCGGGCCTCGTCGAGCACCCGCACCGTCGCCCAGGCCTGCCAGGCCTGACGGGAGTGGACGGGGTGGTGCCCGCCCTGCAGCCCGAGTCCGAGCAGCCGGACGACCACCAGCACCAGGAGCGCGTAGGCGACCAGCGCCAGGACCGTCGCGAGCGGGAGGCGGACGAGCGCGGCGACCGCGGCGTCCGACGTCGACGCCGCGTCGGCGACGGGCCCGAGCAGCACGAGGCCGCCCACGGCCAGCGCGAGCACGGGCAGCAGCGCGAGGCCGATCGCCGTCGCGCCGTACGCGACCAGCCAGCGCCGGAACAGCGGCGGGCGCTCCTCGGACCAGGGCCCGCGGGCCTTGGCCACGCGCCCGGCCGGGGCGCCCGACCAGTACTCGCCGGACGGTGCGCGGTCGACGAGCGTCGACCCGGCGCCGAGCTCGCCGTCGTCGCCCACGCGTGCACCGGCGACGACGGCGCTGCGCGCACCGACCCGGGCGCGGGCGCCCACCTCCACGCGTCCGAGGTGCAGCCGGTCGCCGTCCAGCCAGTGCCCGCTGAGGTCGACCTCGGGCTCGACGGACGCGCCGTCGCCCACCGTCAGCAGGCCGGTGACGGGCGGCAGCGCGTGCAGGTCGACGTCGCGGCCGACGCTCGCCCCGAGGGCCCGCGCGTAGAAGGTCATCCAGGCGGCACCCGCGAGGTTCGCCGCCCCCATCTCGTCGGCGAGCCGCTCGGCGGCCCAGAGCCTCAGGTGCACCGCGCCGCCACGCGGGTACGTGCCCGGCTCGACGCCGACGAGCAGCAGACGCGCGCCGGCCGCGGTGACCACGAGTCGTCCCACCGGGCTGATGAGCACGATCCACCCGACCAGCACCCACCACCACGAGACGGTGGGCGCCCACGCGGCGTCGAGCGGACCGGCGAGGACGTTGCCCGCCGCTGCCCCCCAGACCAGCCAGCGCAGCGCAGCGATCGTGCGCAGCGGCACGGCGAGGAGCACCTGCGCGACCTGCGCCCGGCGCGGCGTCGGACGGACGGCCTGCTCGCGCAGCACCGTCGAGCCGGTCAGGGAGTCGAGGAAGTCCGCGAGCCCGCCCACCGTCGGGTGGTCGTAGACGTCGCCGATGGTGACCTCGGGGTGGTCCTGGCGCAGCCGCGCCACCACCTGTGCGGCGGCGAGGCTGCCGCCGCCGAGGTCGAAGAAGTCGTCGTCCGGACGACGCGCGACAGCGCCGACCACGTCCGTCCACAGTGCGGCGACGGCGCCCTGCGTGCCGGGCAGCGTGGTCGCGTCGTCGTCGGACGCGACGTCGGTGAGCGGCCAGGGGAGCGCGTCGCGGTCGATCTTGCCCGACGTGCGCGTCGGCAGGGTGTCGACGACGGCCAGCCGCGGCACGAGCGCGGCGGGCATGACCTCGCGCAGCCCCTGCATGGCGGCGGCGCGGTCGAGCTCGACGCCGTCGGACATCGCCAGGTAGCCCACGAGCACCTGGCCGCCGGCGGCGGTGGTGCGCACCGCGACGGCGGCCGCGTTGACGCCGGGGATGCGCTGCAGCGCGGCGTCGACCTCGCCGAGCTCGATCCGGCGCCCGCCGACCTTCACCTGGTCGTCGGCGCGGCCGCCGAAGACCAGGCCCTCGCCGTCGAAGCGCACGAGGTCGCCGCTGCGGTAGGCGCGGTCCCAGCCGAGCGTCGGCGCGGGGGCGTACTTCTCGGCGTCCTTGGCGGGGTCGAGGTAGCGGGCCAGCCCGACGCCGCCGATGACGAGCTGTCCGGTCTCGCCCGGCTCGACGGGCTGCATGTCGGCGTCGACGACGGCGAGGTCCCAGCCGTCCAGGGGCAGGCCGATGCGCACCGGCTCGTCGGGCGCGAGCTGCGCACCGCAGGCGACGACGGTGGCCTCGGTGGGCCCGTAGGTGTTCCAGACCTCGCGGCCGGGACGGGCCAGGCGGGCGCCGATCTCGGGCGGGCACGCCTCGCCGCCGAGGATCAGCAGCCGGACGTCCTCCAGCGCCTCGGCGGGCCAGAGCAGCGCGAGGGTGGGCACGGTCGAGACCACGGTGATGCCGTTGGCGACGAGCCACGGGCCGAGGTCCATGCCGCTGCGCACCAGCGAGCGGGGCGCTGGCACCAGGCACGCGCCGTGCCCCCAGGCCAGCCACATCTCCTCGCAGGACGCGTCGAACGCGACCGACAGGCCGGCCATCACGCGGTCGCCGGGGCCGAGCGGCTCGTCCTGGAGGAACATCCGCGACTCGGCGTCGACGAACGCCGCGGCCGACCGGTGCGTGACGGCGACGCCCTTGGGGGTGCCCGTCGAGCCCGACGTGAAGATGATCCAGGCGTCGTCGGTGACGTCGGGCCCCTCGACGTCCACGGGCTCGCGGTCGGTGCCGACGGTCTCGATCGTGAGCCCGTCGCGCACGACGGCGCGCACGCCGGCCTCGCCGAGCACCAGGCGTGCTCGCTCCTCGGGGTCGTCGACGTCGACCGGGACGTACGCCGCGCCGGCGCGCAGCACACCGACGATCGCGACGTAGAGGTCGGTCGAGCCCGAGCGGATCCGGACGCCCACGCGGTCGCCGCGTCCGACGCCCGCCTCGGCGAGCTCGGCGGCCAGCGCGTCGGCGGCCTCGACCAGCTCGGCGTACGTCAGCTGCTCGGCGCCGTTGTCGAGCGCCGGGGAGTCCGGCACCTGGTCGACCACCGCGTCGAGCACGTCCACCAGGGTGCGGGGCGCGGGGGCGTCAGCTGCACGCAGCAGGGACGTGCGGTCGTCGATGGGAGGCTCCTCGGGGCGCAGGCACACAGGACGAGCCCATCATCGACGACCACGGTGGCCCGCCGGCGAACCCCAGGTGAACCGTCCGCCCCAGCTCCCGGTTCAGAGGCGGCCGGCGGCCTCGGTGAGGTCGCGGAGGCGGGCGGCGAGATCGGGCGTGAGCGCACCGGGCTCCATCCGCCAGGCCCAGCCGCCCTCGGTGCCGGGGGCGTTCATCCGGGCCTCCGAGCCCAGGCCCAGGACGTCCTGCGCCTGCATCATCGCCAGGTCGCAGCGGGCCGCGAGGGCCAGCTCGATCATCGCCCAGGACGGCTCGACGTCGGCGTCGGCTCGCACGCCCGCGGCCGCGAACGCCTTCTTGGCGAGCCGCCTGCGCGCGGGCTCGGCGTCGGCCCACCAGCCGCACACGGTGTCGTTGTCGTGGGTGCCGGTGTAGACCACCTGGTGCTCCAGCTGGTTGATCGGGTCGTGGGTGCCCGGCTCCTCGTCCTCGGGGTCGAACGCGAACTGCAGCACGGCCATGCCGGGGTAGCCGAGCTCGTCGCGCAGGTCGTGGACGGGCTGGTCGATGTCGCCGAGGTCCTCGGCCAGCACGGGCAGCTCGCCGAGCGCGGCGGTGGCGGCGTCGAAGAGCGCGCGACCGGGGCCGGGCTCCCACGCACCGCCCTTGGCGGTGGTGTCGCCGGCCGGCACGGCCCAGTAGGCGACGAACCCGCGGAAGTGGTCGAGGCGCACGAGGTCGAACAGCGCGAACGTGCGACGCATCCGCTCGACCCACCAGCGGTAGTCGTCGGCCGCCACGGCGTCCCAGTCGTACAGCGGGTTGCCCCAGAGCTGGCCGTCGGCGGTGTACGCGTCGGGAGGCACGCCCGCGACGGCGTCGTCGCGGAAGTAGCCGGGCCACGCGCGCTCGTCCGCGCCGTCGGGGGCGACGTAGACGGGCACGTCGCCCATCAGACGGACGCCGCGCGCCTGCGCGTAGTCGCGCAGCGCGCCCCACTCGCGGTCGAAGCGCACCTGGTCGGCGAGGTCGCCGCCGAAGTCCTCCCACGAGGCCACCCAGTACGACTCGCGCTCGCGGAACGCGGCGAGGTCGTCGTCGCTGACGGGTGCGTCCGGGTGCTCGAGCAGCGCCGGCGACGCGGCGAACGCCGACGGCGACTTGTACGGCGAGTGGTGCTCGTCGGGCACCGACACCGGGAGCACCTGCCAGACGCTCTGCCCGGCGTCGGCGAGCCAGTCGACGAAGGCGCGGGCGGAGTCGCCCAGGCGTCCGTCGGGCAACGAGGTGACGTGGAGCTGGACGCCGCTGGCGTGGGGAAGCATCACGGCCACAGCCTTCCACGTCCGGACCGGTCACGGCACGGGGACGTGCTTGCAGGACGCCAGGTGGGGGCCGTCGGCCCTGGCACGAGTCCGGGACGGGTCCACGCGCGTGACGGAGGTTACCGGGCGGTAAACGCCGAGATACCGGGGTGACGGACGTCTCGTCCGCCAGCCCCGATCTGCGCTTGCATTTGCAAGCAGGCCTGCAAGCATGGAGGGGTGGGAGCGAGGCAGGCACCACCGCACCACCGCCCCTCCCACGCACAGCACGGCGTCCCCGAGGCGTCGGACACTCGACCCGAAGGACTCACCATGGCTCCCAAGCTCTCCGATCCCACCACCCCGATCTACGCCGTCGTCGGCGCCACCGACGCGGTCGTGGCGCACCTGCGCTCGGTCGTCCCCACGCAGAAGGACGTCGACGCGGCCGTGGCCGACGTCAAGGCCGTCCCCGAGCAGGTCAAGGGGCTGCCCGAGCAGCTCAAGGCCCTCCCCGAGCAGGCCCAGGCCCTCGCCAACGAGATCCTGTCCGAGGCCGTCGGCGCCTACGTCGGTCTGGCCGAGCGCGGCGAGGACCTCGTCGGACGCATCCGTGGCCAGGAGTCGAGCCAGGACCTGAAGAAGAAGGTCGCCAACGCCGAGCGCTCGGCCAAGGCCACCAAGACCACCGCCACGAAGGCCGCCAAGCGCACCGAGACGGCCACCAAGCGCGCCGCCACCACCGCGAAGAACGCCTCCGACCAGGCCGCCGAGCGCACCAACGCCGCCGTCAAGGAGGCCGCGACCACGGCCAAGGAGGCCTCGGACGAGGCCGCCGCGCGCACCAACAGCGCCGCCAAGGGTGCCGCCACCACCGCCAAGAAGGCGACCAAGCAGACCCGCACGGCCGCCAAGCGCACCAACACCTCCACCAAGAAGGCCGCCGAGGCCGCGGTCGAGGCCGCCGGCGACGCCGCCGAGAAGGTCGGCAGCTGACACCTGGCACACCGCACCACGACGGGCCCGGCACTCCCCCAGGGGGTGCCGGGCCCGTCTGCGTAGCCTGACGTCCATGGACGAGCTCGACCACGCGTTCTGGCACGGGCTCGACGGGCACGGACGCCGGCTGTCCGTCGGCGACGACCTCGCCCGGCGCTACCGGCCGGACGTCAACGTCTTCGCGGCGACGCGTCCGGGCTCGGGCGCCGACGGGTGGGCGTCGCTGGCCGCTCTGCTCGGACCCGGGGGCACGGCCCTGGTGTCGGCCCGTCCGCTCGACCTGCCGGACGACTGGGAGCGGCTGCAGGCGGTGCCGGGCGTGCAGCTGGTGGCCTCCTCGCCGGTCGGGCAGCCCGACGACGAGGTGCGGCCGCTCGGCGACGCCGACGTCCCCGCGATGCTCGAGCTGACCGCGGCGACGCGCCCCGGCCCGTTCCTGCCGCGCACGCACGAGCTGGGCGGCTACGTCGGCCTGCACCACGACGGCCGGCTCGTCGCGATGGCCGGCGAGCGGTCACGCTGGGCCGGCTTCGGCGAGATCAGCGCCGTCTGCACCGACGCCGCCCACCGGGGACGCGGGCTCTCCTCGCGCCTGGTGCGCCACGTCGCCGCCGGCATCGAGGCGCGCGGCGACGTCGCCTTCCTGCACACCTCGGCCGACAACCCGGCACGGTCGGTCTACGAGCGTCTCGGCTTCGTGCTCCGCTCGAGCCCGCAGTTCGTGCTCGTCCGCGCGCCGGGCTGAGACGCACGACGGGCCCGCCCGAGCAGGTGCTCGGACGGGCCCCTCGTGCCTTCACCGACTACTGGGATGCCGGGGTGTCTCAGTCGAGGTTGTTGTCCTTGAGGAACTCGTCGGCGACGGTCTTGGGGTCGGCCTTGTCGACCTGGACCTTGGCGAGCGCCTCGGTGAGGTTCTCGGTGGTCAGCGCCTTGGACACGCCGTCGAGGGCCTCGGTGACCTCCGGGGTGACCTTGTCGGACTTGATCAGCGGCACGATGTTCTGCGACGTGAACAGGTTCTCGGGGTCCTCGAGGGCCACGAAGTCCTCGGTGGTGAACGCCGAGTCGGTGGAGAACACGTCGGCGACGTCGATGGTGCCGTCCTTGAGCGCCGAGATCGTGAGCGGGCCGCCGACGTCGAGGGGGCGGTAGCTCTTGAACGTCAGGCCGTAGACCGACTTGAGGCCCTTGAGGCCCTGGTAGCGGGTCTGCCACTCCGGCGAGCCGCCGGCGACCAGGTCGCCCGCGACGGGCTCGAGGTCGGCGATCGACTTCAGGGAGTACTTGTCGGCGGTGGCCTTGGTGACGGTGACCGCGTCCTTGTCCTCGGCGTCGGACTGGGCCAGGATCTCGGTGCCCTCGGGGAGCACCTTCTTCAGCTCGGTCTCGACCTGCTCGGGCGAGCTGACGGTGTCGGGGACGCCGTCGGGCTTGAGGAACGCGAGCAGCGCGCCGTTGTACTCCGGGACGGCGTCGATGGAGCCGTCCTCGAGCGCCTTGATGTAGATCTCGCGCGAGCCGATGTTGGGCTGCGTGGACACGTCGACGCCCTTGGCCTCCAGGGCGCCGGCGTACATGTTCATCAGCAGCTCGTTCTCGGGGAAGTTCGCCGAGCCGAGCGTGATGGAGCCGCCACCGCCGCTGTCGCCGGAGGAGAAGGCGTCGTCGCCACCTCCGCCGCCGCAGGCGGTGAGCGTCAGACCGACCGCGAGGGCCGCGCCGATCAGGGTCAGGGGACGTCGTGACATGGCAGTCACCTCTCGGTCGTCGGCTGGGCAGCCGTTGACGGTGCCGTGGGGACGGCCTCGTCGGGGGTGGGGGTGTCGGTGTCGGTGGGACGGTTTCGGGTGCCGCGGCTCCGGGTGGCCCGACCGTCGACCCCGGGGGAGACGACCAGGCGCTGGAAGCCGGCCAGGAGGAGGTCGAGGGCGACGGCCAGGACGCCCACGAGGATCGCGCCGGCCACCACCTGCGGGTAGTCGCGCGCGGCGAGGCCGTCGATCAGGTAGCGGCCGAGGCCGCCGAGCCCGACGTACGCCGCGATGGTGGCCGTTGAGACCACCTGCAGCGTGGCGTTGCGCAGGCCGCCGACGACGAGCGGCAGGCCGATGGGCAGCTCGACGGAGAACAGGATCTTGGGCTCGGTCATGCCCATGCCCCGGGCGGCGTCGATCGTCGCGCGGTCGACGGCCTGCACCGCGGCGTAGGTGGTGGTGAGGATCGGCGGGATGGCCAGCACCACCAGGCCGATCGTGACGGGCAGCAGGCCGATGCCGCTGATCACCACGACGATCGACAGCAGGCCGAGCGTCGGCAGCGAGCGGCCGGCGTTGCCCGCGTTGATCGCCAGGAAGGCGAACCGTCCGGTGTGGCCGATCAGCAGGCCCACCGGGAAGGCGATGACGAACGCGATGACCAGGCCGAGGAGCGTGTAGCCGAGGTGCTCGAGGATCCGCTCGGGGAACCCGTTGGCGGCGCCCCAGGCCCAGTTGTCGCCGTCGAAGAGGTAGGAGAAGGTGCCGTCGTTCATCGGGTCGCCCCCACCCGGGTCCAGGGCGTGAGCGCCCGCTGCGCCAGCACGAGCAGGACGTCGGCGAGCAGCGCGAGCGCGATCGACAGCACGAGGCCGACCACGATCGGCACCGAGTAGAACAGCTGGAACCCGCGGGTGAAGAGCTGGCCGAGGCCGCCGACCCCCACGAGGGCGCCGACGCTGACCAGGCTGATGTTGGACACGGTGGCGACGCGCAGCCCGGCGAAGATCACCGGCAGCGCGATGGGCAGCTCGACCGCGACGAGCCGGCGGACCCGCTTGTAGCCGATCGCCGTGGCCGCCTGGGTGATCATCGGGTCGACCGAGCGCAGGCCGTCGGCGACCGTCCGCACGAGCAGGGCCAGGGTGTAGACCGACAGCGCGACGACGATGTTGAGCGGGTCGAGGATCTGGGTGCCGAGGATCAGCGGCATCAGTAGGAACAGCGCCAGGGACGGGATCGCGTACAGCAGGCTCGAGAGGTTGAGCAGCGGGTGGTAGAGCCACGAGAACCGCACGGCGAGGTACCCGATCGGCAGCGACAGCACGAACGCGATCGCCACGGGCAGCAGCGCCAGCCAGATGTGCTGCTGCAGCGCGTCCCAGACGAGCGTCCCGTTGACGTCGAGGTAGTCGACCAGCGACGCCAGGTAGTCGCCGACGGCGCTCACGCGACGCCGCCCGCCTGGTGCCGCTCGCGCAGGAACGCCGCGATGGTCTCGTGGCGGACGAGGCCGTCGGCCCGGCCGTCGGCGTCCACGCGCACCGCGACGCCCAGCGGCGATCGGATGGCGACGTCGAGGGCGGCACGGACGGTGTTCTCGGGGCCGAACGTGCCGTCGTGGTCGAGCAGCGCCTCGCCGCCCGCGCGCGTCCAGCCCAGCGGCCGACCGGCGTCGTCGCGGCTCAGCGTGGAGCCGTCGACGGAGGTCTCGACGCCCTCGACGGGCAGCGCCGACGCGAGCGTGAACGACAGGCCGCGGAACCCGCGGTCGTGGCCGACGAACCCGGCCACGAAGTCGTCGGCGGGCTCGGCCAGCAGCTCGGCCGGCGGGGCGAGCTGCGCGAGGCGGCCCCCCTCGGCGAACACCGCGACGAGGTCGCCGATCTTGATCGCCTCGTCGATGTCGTGGGTGACGAAGGCGATGGTCTTGCCGAGGTCCTGCTGCAGGCGCAGGAACTCGGCCTGCAGCTGGTCGCGGACCACGGGGTCGACGGCGCTGAACGGCTCGTCCATCAGCATGACGGGCGGGTCGGCCGCCAGCGCCCGGGCGACGCCGACGCGCTGCTGCTGGCCGCCGGAGAGCTGCACGGGGTAGCGCTTGGCGAACGACGTCGACAGCCCGACGCGCTCCATCAGCTCCAGCGCCCGGTTGCGCGCCTGCTTGCGGTCGGTGCCGAGCAGGAACGGCACGGTCGCGATGTTGTCGACGATCGTGCGGTGCGGGAACAGGCCGGCCTGCTGGATCACGTACCCGATGCCGCGGCGCAGCTCGGCGGGGTCCTTGCCGGTGATGTCCTCGCCGTCGATCCGGATCGTCCCCGACGTGGGGTCGATCATCCGGTTGATCATCCGCAGCGACGTCGTCTTGCCGCAGCCGGACGGACCGACCATGACGGTGATCTTGCCGTCGGGGAGGACGAGGTCGAGGTGGTCGACGGCGGTGGTGCCGTCGGGGAAGGTCTTGACGACCTGGTCGAACTCGATCACGCGCGGGCTCCGTTCGTGGGGTTCGAGGGGTCGCGGCGGTCAGCGGCGGGAGAGCCCGCCGGCAGCCACGAGTATTGACCGTCCTGACCGTCCTGTCGCGGGGACCCACCATCTGGGACGCAGATGAAACACAAATGTTGCCTGGACGGGTCGAGATTCCGGTCGGCGTCCGGGGGCGTCCTGGACCAGGGTGGTGCGCGTGAGCGACTCCGAGACGACGCCCGGCTGCTGGTACCGCGACCTCGGCGGCGACGGCCCCGTCCTGGTCCTGCTCCACGCGTTCCCGCTGTCGTCGCGCACGTGGGAGCCGCTGGTCGAGGCGCTGGACGGCGTCCGCGTCGTGCTGGTCGACCTGCCCGGGCTCGGCCGCAGCCCCGTGCCCGACGGGCCCGCGACGATGGCGCACGCCCGCGACCTCGTCCTCGGCGTGCTCGACGGGATCGGTGTCGGACGGGCGGTCCTGCACGGCGTCTCCACCGGCGGGTACGTGGCGCTGGCGGTCGCCGCGCACGCGCCGGAGCGGGTGGCGGGCCTGGCCCTGGGCAGCACGACGACGCGACGGATCGAGCCCGACGTCCCGGACGAGCGTCTGGCCACCGCCGACGAGGTGGAGCGCTCGGGGTCGACCGGGCCCGTCCGCGGCTCCGCGGACGACGGCCTCGGCGCCACGGCGCACCGCGACCAGCCCCACCTGGTCGACCTGCTGCGCTCGATCATCGACGGCGCCGACCCGCGCGGCGTCGCGTGGATGGCCCGCGCGATCGCGTCGCGCGACGACACCACCGACGCCCTGCGCGACCTGGAGCGCCCGGTCCTGCTGCTGTTCGGTGACGAGGACGAGGGCACGCCGCCCGTCCGCGGCGAGGAGATGCGCGACGCGCGCCGTCCCGGCTCGGACACCGAGCTGGTCGTCCTGCCCGGGGTCGGGCACCTGACCGGTCTCGAGCAGCCTCGCCGGGTCGCCGACGTGCTGCTGCCGTGGGTGCGTCGCGCCTGGCGTCCCTAAGACGTTCCTCACGGACGTCTCACGCACCGCTCACGCGCCACCGGTGTGATGGGGACCAGTCAGCAGGACACCGCACCACCGGCGCAGACGGCGCCGACACACCACAGGAGACCACCATGCGCCGCACGACCCTCGCCACTGCCGCCTCCGGCCTGATCCTCGCCCTCAGCCTCACGGCCTGCGGCGACGACGACTCCGTGTCCAGCGAGGACCGCGAGCGCGCCTCGGCCGCCGCCATCGAGGCCGTCGGCGGCGGCCAGGTCACCGACGTCGACAAGGGCGACGGCGACGACGACTACGCCTACGACGTCGAGGTCCAGTTCGAGAACGGCAACGACGTCGACGTCGAGCTCGACGAGGACTTCAAGGTCACCAACAACCCGCCCACCGCCGCTGCCGCCGCGCCGACCGAGTCCGCGGCGCCCACCACGGCCGCGCCGTCGGCCGCCGCGACGCCCACCGTCGACGACGACCAGCCGCTGACCGGCGACACCCTCGCGAAGGCGTCGGCCGCGGCGATCAAGGCCGCCGGCGGCGGTCGCGTGACCGACTCGGGCACGAGCGACGACGCCGACCACGCCTACGAGGTCGAGGTCCGCCTGGACAACAACGAGGACGTCGACGTCGAGCTGGACGAGAGCTTCAACGTCACCAAGATCGACCGCTGAGCCCCACGCACCACCCTCGACGCCCCGCCCCGGACCTCCGGGCGCGGGGCGTCGTCACGTCAGTGGGTCGGACCGGCCCAGCGACCACAGGGCGAGGCCGTGCAGGTGGTGCGACGACGCGAGCTCGCGCCGCACCCGCCACGACCGGGCGTCGGACCACCAGACGCGTCCGCCGCCGGCGAGCCGTCCGGTCCACTCGCCCTGCCGGGCGTCCCAGCGGTCGTGGTGCGCGACCTTCCGGGCGCGGCGGTCGGACACGACCGTGCCGTCGCGCCCCTTCGGCCAGGTGTAGCCGTAGCCGGCGACCCCGAGGTCGACCTGGCGGGCGGGCACCTGCCGCAGCAGCGCACGCAGCGTGCGGCGCACCCAGGGAAGGCCCCCGACGGGACCGGCCCCGCTCCACGTCGGGCCGTGCTGGTCGTAGGCCATCAGCACCACGCGGTCGAGGCGCCGGGCCAGGGCCGGGAGATCGTAGCCGCGGCGGCGGTACCCCCGGGTCGAGGTGCTGGCCATGACGGCCATGCTCAGCGAGGCGTCGGCGGGCAGCCGGCGTCGCAGCTCGGCGACGAACCGCGTCAGGCCCCGGCGGTCGCCGGCGCCCAGCGACTCCAGGTCGACCTGCACGCCGTCCCAGCCGCCTCGCCGGACGGTGGCGGCGAGACGGCGAGCGACGCGTCGACGGTTGGCGTCCGAGCCGAGCAGTCGTCGGGCGGCCACCGGGTCGAAGTCGCCGATCGCGTCGGAGTAGTTGGCCACGAGCAGCTCGGTGCGCAGCCCCTCGCGGTGGGCGCGGGCGCGCAGGGCGCGGACCGGTGCCGTGGGACGTCCGACGCCGCGTCCCGTCGCGCTGATGTTCACGCCGTCGACGCCGACGGTGGTGAGCGCCCCGGCGTCGCGGGTGATCGCGGCGGCGTCGCCCTCGACGGCGTACCCGGTGACGGCGAGCGGGTCCTGCTCCGCCGCGACGGGTGCGCCGCCCGTCAGCATCAGCGCGCACGCGGCCGTCAGCACCGCG
Organism: Solicola agrisoli; assembly: GCF_049059935.1. Taxonomy (NCBI): domain Bacteria; kingdom Bacillati; phylum Actinomycetota; class Actinomycetes; order Propionibacteriales; family Nocardioidaceae; genus Solicola; species Solicola agrisoli. Next base: position 45,587 of record NZ_JBMGQR010000025.1, read on the forward strand.
ACGAGCACCGTCCTCCACCTCACCGGGACATCATGCGCCCTCGCGGTGGCAGGGTGGGTGCATGGACGTCGACCGCCTGCCCGTCGCCGAGTTCGCCTTCCCCGGCCCTTTGCGCGACGCGCTGGTCGCCGCGATCCTCGACGGCTCGAAGACCTCGACCGCCTCGACGGTGGAGGCCTACGCCGTCGACGGCGAGCCCCTGCCGCGCGTGGGCGAGCTGGCTGCGCTGGTGGACTCGGCCGGGCGGCGCGTGGCGGTGATCGAGACGACCGAGGTGCGGCGAGTCCGGCTGGCCGACGTCGACCTGCAGCACGCGGTCGACGAGGGCGAGGGATATCAGAGCGTCGAGCAGTGGCGCGAGGGGCACGTGCGCTTCTGGCACTCGCGGGAGAACCGGGCGGAGATGCGCGACCCGTCCTACACGGTCGACGACGACACCGAGCTCGTGCTCGAGCGGTTCGTCGTGGTCGAGCGCCTCTAGGCGAGCAACGAGCTCGCGACGACCAGCACGCCGTCCGCGTCGACGAGCACGTGGTCGTCGGTGGTGAAGGCGACGCCGCCCGCGTGCACGGGCACGTCGGACTGGCCGGCCCCGGTCTTGCTGCTCTTGCGCGGGTTGGAGCCGAGCGCGACGACGCCGAGGTCGAGCGTGGCCATCGCCCTGACGTCGCGGATCGCGCCGAGCACGACGACGCCGGCCCAGCCGTGCTCCACCGCGGACGCGGCGATGAGGTCGCCCACCAGCGCGCTGTGCAGCGAGTGCCCGCCGTCGACGACCAGCACCGCGCCGCCGCCGTCGGTGGCCAGCGTCGACTTCACCAGCGCGTTGTCCTCGTAGACCTTGACGGTGCGCACCGGCCCGCCGAACGCCTCGCGCCCGCCGTACGACCGCAGCTGCACGTCGCACGAGCGCGCGTCCTCACCGAGGTCGTCGACGACGTCGGCGGTGCCGACCCGTCCGGCGGCGAGGTCGGTGAGCAGCGTCGCGGCGTCCATGCCCCCGACCCTAGAGGAGTCGCCGAGATACGGCTTCTGCACCACCGGGCGCCGTCGCGTGGTGCAGGAGCCGTATCTCGACCACTCGGTGGGCCGGGTCAGGCGGGGGTGGGGCGACGACGGCGGAGGCGACGGACGGCGACCGCGACGGCCGCGGCGGGCACGCCGAGCGCCACCATGAACGGCAGCAGCGCGCCGACGGCGGTGGTGGCGCCCGTCCACGCCGCCGCCAGGGCCGACCACCCGGCCCCGAGGCCCGCGAGGAAGCCGGTGCGGTCGTCGGACGGGGCGGCCGCGGACGTGCGGCGCACCGACACCTGGATCGTCGCGGTGTCCGCGCGGGTCCTCAGCGACGCCTGCTGGGCCTGCAGCGACTCCAGCTCGGCCTGGCGCGTGCCGAGCTCGGACTCGAGCTTGATCACGTCGCCGATCGCCTGGGCGCGGGAGAGCAGCGTCCGGATGCGGTCCAGGCTCGCCCTGGCGCTCGCGACGCGGCTGTCGACGTCCACCACCTCCTCGGTGACGTCGACCGCGGTCTGACGGCGGTCGACGACGCGTCCCTTCCCGGCGAACCCGGCCATCGCCTCGTCGAACGACGCCGTGGGCACGACGAGGCGCAGGGTCGTGCGGTCGAGGCCTCCGTCGTCGTCGGTGCTAGAACGCTCGTCGGCGACGTACCCGTCGAGGGCGCTCGCCGCGTCCAGCACGTCGGCGCGGGCCTTCGCGACGTCGCCCGTGGCGATCGAGAGGGACCCCTTGCGCTCGATGCGTCGCTGCTGCAACGAGGTCGGCGAGCCGGAGGCGGACGCCGCGGACGCGTCCTCGGAGCGGCCGGCACCGGACTCGGCGGCCACCTCCCGGTCGGCGGCCGACCCCGAGCTGTCGGACGACCCGCCCGAGCAGGCGGTGAGCCCGACGAGCGCGACGACGGCGAGCGCCGCGACGCGGCCGCGGGCGGTGGTGGACGGACGGGTCATGGCAGCCCCCTGGTTGGCGTTCGACCGCTGCTGGTCGTGACGAGGTGACGGTGCGACGCGGCGGTCCCCGTCCCGGTTCCCGTCGCCCTGCGTCGCGTGCGCCCCCGACCTACGTTGGCGGCATGGACTACCGCAGCCTCGGACGTACCGGAATGATGGTCAGCCCCCTGTGTCTCGGGGCGATGATGTTCGGGGAGTGGGGCGAGCCCGACCACGACACGTCGATCGGGATCATCCACCGCGCCCTCGACGCCGGGATCAACTTCATCGACACCGCCGACGTGTACTCCCGTGGCGAGTCCGAGGAGATCGTCGGCAAGGCGCTCAAGGGCCGCCGCGACGACGTCGTCCTCGCCACCAAGTTCCACGGACCCATGGACGTCGCGATGGGCGAGACGGGCGACCCGCTCCAGCGCGGCAACTCGCGCCGCTGGATCGTCAAGAAGGTCGAGAACAGCCTGCGCCGCCTCGGCACCGACTGGATCGACCTCTACCAGGTGCACCGCCCCGAGCGGGAGACCGACGTCGAGGAGACGCTGTCGGCCCTGACCGACCTGCAGCGCGCCGGCAAGATCCGCGCCTTCGGGTCGTCGACGTTCCCCGCGCACGAGGTGGTCGAGGCGCAGTGGATCTCCGAGAAGCGGGCACTCGGCCGGTTCGTCACCGAGCAGCCGCCGTACTCGATCCTGGTGCGTGGCATCGAGGCCGACCTGCTGCCCGTGGCCGAGCAGCACGGCCTCGGCGTCATCCCCTGGAGCCCGCTGGCCGGGGGGTGGCTGACGGGCAAGTTCCGCAAGGGCCAGGACGCGCCGCAGAGCAGCCGCGCGCAGCGGATGCCCGCGCGCTACGACCTCTCCGACCCCGGCAACCAGCGCAAGCTCGACGCCGCCGAGCACCTCGCGCTGCTGGCCGAGGAGGCCGGCGTGTCGATGGTGCACCTGGCCATCGCCTTCGTCCTGCAGCATCCGGGCGTCACCGCGCCGATCATCGGGCCGCGCACCATGGAGCAGCTCGAGACCCAGCTCGGCGCCGTCGACGTCCGGCTCAGCCCGGACGTGCTCGACCGCATCGACGAGATCGTCCCGCCGGGCGTCACGCTCAGCGCCGCCGACGCCGGCTACCGCGCGCCGGCCCTGACCGACCCGTTCCTGCGCCGCCGTCGCACCGCCTGACGCGCCCCACCGCGTCGTCGAGATACGGCATCGGCACCACGCGACAGCGCCCGGTGGTGCAGAACCCGTATCTCGGCGACTCGGTGGGGGTGGGGGTGGGGGTCAGCCGCGGTAGCCGATGGGCAGGCCCGCGTAGTTCTCCGCCAGGCCGGCCGCGCCGGCCTCGCTGGAGGTGACCCACCGCAGCTGCGAGAGCTGGAGCTGCTCGTCGAACGGGTCCCCGCTGGTGTGCAGCATCGTGGTCATCCACCACGAGAAGTGGGTGCAGCGCCAGACGCGGCGCAGCGCGTCGTCGGAGTAGGAGTCGGCGAGGCGCTCGTCGCCCTTCAGCAGCGCGACGAGCGCGGGCGCGAGCACGCCGACGTCGGCGACCGCCAGGTTGAGGCCCTTCGCACCCGTCGGCGGGACGATGTGCGCGGCGTCGCCGGCGAGGAACAGCCGGCCGTGGCGCATCGGCTCCATCACGAAGCTGCGCATCGGCAGCACGCTCTTGTCGGTGATCGGGCCGGGCGTCAGCTCCCACCCGTCCTGGCCGTGGCCGAGGCGGGTGGCCAGGCCGTCCCAGATCCGGTCGTCCGACCACGCGGCGACGTCCTCGCCCGGCGGCACCTGCAGGTACATCCGGCTGACCGACGCCGACCGCATGGAGTGCATCGCGAACCCGTCGGGGTGCCAGGCGTAGATCAGCTCGTCGGTGGACGGCGCCACGTCGGCGAGGATGCCGAGCCACGAGTACGGGTAGGTCCGCTCCCAGGTGCGGCGCAGCGGCTCGGGGACGGCCGCACGGCTCGGGCCGAACGACCCGTCGCAGCCCACGACCACGTCGGCGTCCAGGCGGACGGCCGCACCGCCCGCGTCGGTGTAGGTGACGAACGGGTGGTCGGTCTCCACGTCGTGCACCGCGGTGTCGGTGACCTCGTAGACGATCTGCTGGCCGGCCGCCTCGCGGGCGCGGCCGAGGTCGAGGGTCACCTCGGTCTGCCCGTAGAGCCAGATGCTGCGGCCCACGAGGTCGACGAAGTCGAGGTGGTGGCGCTCGCCCGGCCACTGCAGGTAGATGCCGCGGTGCTCGTCGCCCTCGCGGTGCAGGCGCTCGCCGAGGCCGACCGAGTCGAGCAGGTCGACCGTCGAGCTCTCCAGGATCCCGGCGCGGATGCGCGACTCGACGTACTCGCGCGTCCTCGTCTCGACGACGACGGACTCCACGCCGTCCGCCGCGAGCAGGTGCGACAGCAGCAGCCCCGCGGGGCCGGCTCCGACGATGGCGACCTGGGTCCTCATGGGTCCATCAGACGCCGCGGGTGGACGGGCGGCTACCCGCGTCTTCCGTCTGGCGGAAGCCCGACGGTCAGCGTCCGCCCGATGCCCTGCGCGGCCACCTGCAGCGCCGCGACGAGCCGCGGGCGGTCGCGCTTGAGGCTCGGCACCACCACGCCCAGGGCCGCGACGACGTCGTCGCCGGCGCTGACGGGCACCGCCACCGAGCACGCCCCGAGGCTCATCTCCTCGCTCGTCTGCGCGTAGCCGTCGCGGCGGACCCGGGCGAGCTCGCGCTGCAGGCTGCCGGGCTGGGTGACGGTGAACGGCGTGACGCGGGTGAGGTCGTGGAGCACTCGCGTGAGGACGGCCTCGGGCGCGTGCGCCAGCATCACCTTGCCGACTCCGGTGGCGTGCATCGGCAGCCGCGAGCCCACCTGGCTCACCACCGGCACCGACGCACGTCCGGACAGCCGGTCGACGTAGAGCACCTGGGTGCCGTCGCGCACCGCCAGGTGGACGGTGGCCAGGGTCGCGGCGTAGAGGTCCTGCAGGAACGGCGAGGCCACCTGGCGCAGGTCGGACTGCACCGGTGCGAGCAGCCCGAGGTCCCACAGCCTGCGCCCCACCTCGTAGTCGCCGTCGGCGCGGCGCCGCAGGGCACCCCACGCGACCAGCTCGGCGACGAGCCGGTGCGCCGTGCTCAGCGGCAGGTCGGCCCGGTCGGCGACGGCCGTCAGACCGAGCCGGCGGTGCTCGGGGTCGAACGCGCCGAGCACCGCCAGCAGACGCGCGGACGCCGTCCGCGGCTGCGACGCGTGGTCCCGGGGCACGTCGCACAGGATAGGGGAGGTGCTTCCGTCTGACGGAAGTCGCACCTCGGCGCGTCACGGCGGACGGCCTACGGTGCTCGCGTGAGCCAGACCACCCAGCAGCCCGCGACGTCCTCGGACGCGGCGATCGCGACCCAGGACGAGATCAGCGCCGAGATCGCGGCGGCGTCGACCCCCGGCGGGCCCCAGCCGCGGCTGGACTTCGGGCCGTACCGCAGCAGCCTCCTGCGTCACCCCACCAAGGACCTCCGCCACGCCGACCCCGAGACCGTCGAGCTGGTGTCGCCGGTGTTCGGCCCGCAGGACGTCGACCCGCTCGAGGCCGACCTGACGATCCAGCACGGCGGCGAGCCGATCGGCGAGCGCATGGTCGTCACCGGACGCGTGCTCGACGGGGACGGGCGGCCCGTCCCGCACCAGCTGGTGGAGGTCTGGCAGGCCAACGCCTCGGGGCGCTACATCCACCAGCGCGACCAGCACCCCGCACCGATCGACCCGAACTTCACCGGGGTCGGCCGCTGCCTCACCGACGCCGACGGCACCTACGCGTTCACCACGATCAAGCCAGGCCCGTACCCGTGGAAGAACCACCGCAACGCCTGGCGTCCGGCGCACATCCACTTCTCGGTGTTCGGCCGCGCCTTCACCCAGCGCCTGGTGACGCAGATGTACTTCCCGGGCGATCCGCTGTTCGCGCTCGACCCGATCTACCAGGCCATCACCGACGAGGCCGCGCGCGACCGGCTCGTGGCCGCCTACGACCACGACGTCACCCGGCCCGAGTGGTCCACCGGCTACCGCTGGGACATCGTGCTCGACGGCGCGGACGCCGTCCGCTTCGAGACCGACGACGAGGACGACGCATGAGCCTGCCTCCCACGCCCGGCCAGACGGTCGGCCCGTTCTTCGGCTACGCCCTGCCTTTCGAGGGCGGGCCCGACCTGGTCCCGGCGTCGCACCCCGAGGCGGTGCGGCTGCACGGCCGGGTGCTCGACGGCGCCGGGGATCCCGTCCCCGACGCGCTGCTCGAGCTCTGGCAGGCCGACGCCGACGGGACGGTCGTGCAGCGCCACGGCTCCCTGCACCGGGACGGCTACACGTTCACCGGCTGGGGTCGGGCGGCCACCGACCGCAGCGGCGGGTACCAGTTCGTCACGGTGCGCCCGGGGACGTCAGAGCCCGGACGTGCGGCCTTCTTCTCGCTGGTGGTGTTCGCCCGCGGACTGCTCGACCGCCTGCACACGCGCGTCTACCTGCCCGGTCAGGACGCCCTGGCGTCCGACCCGCTGCTCTCCTCGCTCGACGACGAGGGGCGTCGGGGACTCGTCGCCGTCGAGGACGCGACCGGCCTGCGCTTCGACGTGCACCTGCAGGGCGACCGGCAGACGACGTTCCTCCGCTACGGTCGGACCCCATGAGGGCCCGGGTCTGTGAGTCCGCGGACGAGGCGGTGGCCGACGTCGCGGACGGCGCGACGGTGCTCGTAGGTGGGTTCGGCCTGGCGGGGATGCCGTTCACACTGGTCGACGCGTTGATCCGCCAGGGGGCGCGTGACCTGACGGTGGTGTCGAACAACGCCGGGAACGCCGACGTGGGGCTGGCCGCCCTGTTGGCTGCGGGTCAGGTGTCCAAGGTGGTGTGCTCGTTCCCGCGTCAGGCCGACTCGTGGGTGTTCGACGGGTTGTACCGGGCGGGGAAGGTCGAGCTCGAGGTCGTGCCGCAGGGGAACCTGGCCGAGCGGATGCGTGCCGCCGGTGCCGGGATCGGGGCGTTCTTCACCCCCACCGGGGCCGGGACGATGCTGGCCGAGGGCAAGGAGACCCGACAGATCGACGGGCGCCTACACGTCCTGGAGACACCCCTTCGCGGTGACGTGGCGCTGATCGCGGCGCACACCGCCGACACCGCCGGGAACCTGGTCTACCGCAAGACCGCCCGCAACTTCGGACCCGTCATGGCCACCGCCGCGGCCACCACGATCGTCGAGGTCCAGCAGGTGGTCGAGGCCGGCCGGATCGACCCCGAGCACGTGGTCACGCCGGGGATCTACGTCGACCGCCTCGTCCGCGTCGAAGCAGAGGAGCGAGCCTGATGACCCGGACGAAGGACCAGATCGCGGCGGCGGTCGCTGCGGACATCCCCACCGGTGCGTACGTGAACCTCGGCATCGGGCAGCCCACCACGGTCGCGGACCACCTCGACGTCGGCCACGGCGTCACCCTGCACACCGAGAACGGGATGCTCGGCATGGGCCGGGCCGC
>NZ_JBMGQR010000026.1:0-49655 GCF_049059935.1 Solicola agrisoli
CGAGGTCAAGTGGTACGGCGTGTTCTCCGGGCTGGTCAAGCCGATGGAGCGCGACGTCCACTACGAGGTCGACGAGAAGAAGCGCACCATCTCGGTGCTCGAGCCCGCGATCGACAAGGTCGAGGACCACCTGGGCATCGACAACCTCTACGACTCGGTCAACACCCCGCTGATCAGCTTCCTGAACAACGCCGTCAAGGCCAAGGAGCTGTTCAAGAACGACAAGGACTACGTCGTCATCGACGGCGAGGTGCTGATCGTCGACGAGCACACCGGCCGCATCCTGGACGGACGCCGCTACAACGAGGGCCTGCACCAGGCGATCGAGGCCAAGGAGGGCGTCCGGATCCGCGAGGAGTACCAGACCCTCGCCACGATCACGCTCCAGAACTACTTCCGGCTCTACGACAAGCTCTCGGGCATGACCGGTACCGCGCTCACCGAGGCGTCGGAGTTCGACAAGATCTACAAGCTCGGCGTCGTGCCGATCCCGACCAACCGTCCCGTCGCCCGCGTCGACCAGCCCGACCTGGTCTACCGCACCGAGGACGCCAAGTTCGAGGCCGTCGTCGACGACATCGCCGAGCGTCACGAGGACGGCCAGCCCGTCCTCGTCGGCACGACGAGCGTCGAGAAGAGCGAGCGCCTCTCCAAGCTGCTCAAGCGTCGCGGCATCGCCCACGAGGTGCTCAACGCCAAGCAGCACGACCGCGAGGCCGCGATCGTCGCCATGGCCGGCCACAAGGGCGCCGTCACCGTCGCCACCAACATGGCCGGTCGAGGCACCGACATCATGCTCGGCGGCAACGTCGAGTTCCTGGCCGACGCCACCCTGCGCAAGAAGGGCCTGGACCCGCTCGAGCAGTCCGAGGAGTACGAGGCGGCCTGGGCCGCCACGGTCGAGGACATGGAGCGACAGGTCGCCGCCGAGCACGACGCCGTCGGCGAGGTGGGCGGCCTGGCGGTCATCGGCACCGAGCGCCACGAGTCGCGCCGCATCGACAACCAGCTCCGCGGCCGCTCGGGCCGTCAGGGCGACCCCGGCGAGACGCGCTTCTACCTGTCCCTCGAGGACGAGCTGATGCGCCTGTTCAAGTCCGACTGGGTCGACTGGGTCCTGCAGACCATGAAGATCCCCGACGACGTGCCCATCGAGAACAAGCGCGTCACCGGCGCGATCGCGTCCGCGCAGTCGCAGGTCGAGGCGCAGAACTTCGACACCCGCAAGAACATCCTCAAGTACGACGACGTGATGAGCCGTCAGCGCGAGGTCGTCTACGCCGAGCGCCGTCGCGTGCTCGAGGGCGAGGACCTGCGCGACTGGGTCTCCAAGATGATCGACGGCGTCGTCACCGCCTACGTCGCCGGCGCCACCGAGGGCTTCCCCGAGGAGTGGGACCTCGACGCGCTGTGGACCGCGCTCGGCACCCTGTACCCGGTGTCGCTCGACGCCGCGGCGCTCGAGGAGGAGCACGGCGGTCGTACCGGCCTGACCCGCGACATCCTCACCGACGCCGTCCTCGAGGACGCCCGCGCGTCGTACGCCAAGCGCGAGGCCGAGCTGGGCGAGGAGGTCACCCGCGAGCTCGAGCGTCGCGTCGTGCTCAGCGTGCTCGACCGCAAGTGGCGCGAGCACCTCTACGAGATGGACTACCTCCGCGAGGGCATCGGCCTGCGTGCCTACTCCCAGCGCGACCCGCTCGTGGAGTACCAGCGCGAGGGCTACGACATGTTCAACTCCATGATGGAGGGCATCCAGGAGGAGTCGGTCGGCTTCCTGTTCAACCTCGACGTCCAGGTCGAGAGCGACGACGAGGTCGAGGACGAGCCCGGCCACGAGGGCCACGACCACACGCCGCACATCACCGCCAAGGGCCTGGAGCGCGAGCGCCAGCAGCGGCTCAGCTACTCGGCGCCGAGCGACGACGTCGGCGGCGAGCCCGAGGTCCGCGTCGAGGAGGCACCGACCAAGGTGCAGCAGCAGGTCAACGCCAAGAACAGGTCGCGCCAGAAGGCCAAGGCACAGCGCAACAGCAGGAAGAAGAACCGCTGACCGGTCCCAGGATTCAGCCCCACGCCACGGCGACGCACGTCCAGCGTGCGTCGTCGCGGCGGTCGTCGCGCAGCTCGAGCCGGAGCGCGAGGGCGCGGGACTGCGGACCCTGGACGATGCGCGCGGAGATCTCGGCCGCGTAGCCGGCGGGCCGGCTGACGTGGACCGACGCGACGCGCGAGCGAGGGGTGGCCGTGGTGCGCCGGGGACCGCTCGTGCGCACGCGGGCAAGGGTCGCGAGGCGGCGCGCGATCTCGTCGTGCACCTCCGGGGTCGTGCATCGGATCAGCTGCGACAGCGGACGGTGCCCGCCCGCGACCTCGACGAGCACCTGGACGATCGCCAGCGCCCGGGCCTCCATGTGGTCGCTCGGCGCCGGCGGCTCGACGAGCTCGAGCGCCGGACGCGGGCAGGGGTGCGACTCGGGCTGGACGGCCAGGCACCCCTCGAGCGGCAGCTGCCACTGGTCGTCCGCGGCGAGCCGGTGGCGCCGCGGGTGGTCGGGCAGGCGGCGGATGTCGAGCGTGGTCATGGCCGGGCCTCCGGGTTGGGTGCGGGTCGGGGCTGACGCAGGCGGGTGCCCGGCAGCAACAGGTCGGGGTCGGGGCCGATGCGGCCCCGGTTGGCGCGGTGCCAGCGCTCGACCGACCGGGCCACGTCGGCGTCACCGGCCGACGCGGGCAGCGAGCGGCGGGCGAGGTCCCACAGGCAGTCGCCGGTGCGGACCTCCACCCACGTGGTGGTAGTCGTCGTCGGCGTCGACGCGCGCACGGGCGCGGGCGACTCGGGCCGGTCGGGAAGGCGCAGCCCGCTGAGGTCGGGGCGCCGGTCGTCGGCGGACGGGGCCTGCGCCGACACCGCCGGGCTCGCCCCGGCCACCAGGACGGCGACCCCCGCGGCCGTCAGCGCGATCCGCCGCCAGCGACGCGGCGTGAGGCGCACCGCCATCCGCAGCGCCCGCGACCGCGGCGCCACCAGGGCGGTGAGCACGACGAGCGTCGAGGTGAGGGCCAGGTAGGCCGCGGCTGCCGTGCCGGCGAGGACGACCACGTCGGCCAGCGCGGTCTCGACGGTCAGGGCGGGCCCGGCGTCGTGCAGGCGGGCCAGGCGCGCCGGGGCGGACGTCGCGAGCACCGCGGCGCCGACCACGACGGCGGGCACCGGGAGATGACGAGCGACGGACCGCATCGGACACCTCCGGAGTTGTTTCGCTACGTTTGACGACGTTTGGCAACGTGTGGAGATCTTGGACGGCTCGGCGGCCGACGTCAAGACCCGGACAGCCGCCTGTGGGCGCCGTAGCCTGCCGTCGTGGCGTGGGACGAGCTGTTCGCCGACCTCGAGTCGTCGGCCGAGGCGTGGGAGCAGCGCGAGCGCGACGCCGAGATCGCCGAGCGCACCCGGAGCGCCTGGTCGCAGGTGGGCTGGGCCGAGCGCTGCGTGGGGTCGAGGGTGTCGCTGCGGGTCGACGGCCTCGGCTCCGTGGACGGCGAGGTCGACACCGTCGCCCGCACCTGGCTGCTGCTCCGTGCCGGCGGTGCCGTCGACTGGGTGGTCGCGCTCGACGCCGTCCTCGGGGTCGTCGGCGCCCCGGCCTCCCCGGCGGCCCGCGCTCGTGGCGGCGAGGTTGCCGCCCGGATGGGCTGGACCAACGCCTGGACCGTGCTCGTCCGCGACCACGCCGTCGTGCAGGTGGTCAGGCGCGACGGCTCACGCGTCGACGGCCTCCCCGTGCGGGTGGGGGAGGACTTCGTGGAGCTGCGCGTCTCAGAGGATCGCTCCCGGACGGAGATCGTGCCGTTCGGGGCGGTCGTCGCGGTGCGGTGTCAGCGGTAGGTGGTGGAAAGACGCACCGAGGACGGCGGCGGTGGGGCGCCGCGGTCAGCGTCTCGGTCTGCGAGACGACCTCGGGACCTGAGTCTGCGAACCACGGCAGATGGTCACGAACCGTGGTGAATTCCCCACGGTTCGCGACCGTTTGCCATGGTCGGCACCGCTCAGGGCCCGCACGTCTCGCAGAGTGGGACGCACCGCCGTCCTCGCTGCCGAACGACGCGCGAGCAGACCAGCGGCGGGCACCGCTGCTCAGGAGGACGGCGACTCCGCCTGCGACTCCCGCCGCGTCACCGCGTACTGCCGCTGGATGTAGTCCTCGAGCTCGGTGGCCTCGACGCGCCAGATGCCGCGGCCGCCGATCTTGATGCCGCGCAGCTCTCCGGTGCGGAGCAGGCCGAGGACGACGCGCTCGGTGACGCTGAGCACCTCGGCGACCTCGATCGCGGACAGGAACCGCGGCTGCTGTGATCCCAACGGCATGGGGCCAGTGTGCCAGCAGGGACCGACGGGCCGCGTCCACGACGCCCACCTGTGGAGAACCGCTGGACGGATGGGCCCGGCCACGGTGTGATGTGCGCCATGTCCTCTCACGAGACGCCCTCGGGGGCGCCCAGGGCGGCGCGGCTGCGTCGTCGTCGGTGGAGCGACCCGCGGGTCCTCGTCGGCCTGGTGATCGTGGCCGCCTCGGTGGCCGGCGTGGCGACGCTGGTCAGCACGGCCGACGACACGGTCGCGGTCTGGGCCACGCGGTCCGACGTCCGCGCGGGCGAGGCCGCCGACGTCGCTCAGCTGCGGCCCGTCCGCGTCCGGCTCGACGACGACACCCGGTCGCGCTACGTCGTGGCCGAGGGGGCGGCGTCCGACCGGTTCGTCGACGCCCTCGATGGCCGGGTCTGGTCGCGCTCGCTCGACGGCGGCGAGCTCGTCGCCGAGGGCGCGATCACCGACCAGGCCGATGCCGCCGACGCCGAGGTGCCGCTGCGCGTCGAGCGGGGTGCCCTGCCCGACGACCTCGCCACCGGCGACACCGTCGACGTCTGGGTCACGCCCCAGGACGGCGCGCAGGCCGGGGCGACCGACGCACCCGGCGCGCGACGCGTGGCGACGGCCGTCCGCGTGCTCGACGTGGGCGGTGACGGCGGTGCGCTGGGCGACGCCACCTCCACCACGGTCCTGGTCGCCGTCGACGACGCCGCCCTGGAGGACGTCGTGGGTGCGGTGGGCGGCGCGCGCGTGACCCTCGTGCGCGTGCCGGGCGCATGAGCCTCGCGGTCCTGCTCGCGGCCGCCGACGAGCCGTGGGAGTCCACCGTCGCCCAGGACGTCCAGCAGGTGCCGGGCCTGCACCTCGCGCGCCGGTGCGTCGACGTCGCCGACGTCGTCGCCACCGCGGCCAGCGGCCGGGCCGACGTCGCCCTGCTGTCGATGCGCCTGCCCGGCCTCGACGTCGACGTCGTCCGCCGGCTCCGCGAGAGCGGTGCGGTGCCGGTGGTGGTCGCGCCCACCCGCGACCAGGTCGACGCGGCCCGCGCCACGGCGCTCGGGGTCGCCGCCGTGGTGGGCGTCGACGACGTCGTCGACCTGCCCCGGGTGGTCGAGGACGCCCGCGCCGGTGCGGACGAGCCGCCTGCGCCCGGTGCCGAGCCCGGCCACGGACGGGTCGTGACCGTCTGGGGGCCCACGGGTGCGCCGGGCCGGAGCACCGTCGCGGTCGGGCTGGCCAGCGAGGCGGCGCACCTGGGCATCCCGACGCTGCTGGTCGACGCCGACGTCCACGGCGGGGCGGTGGCGCCCATGCTCGCGATGCTGGACGAGGTGAGCGGGCTGCTCGCCGCCGCACGCGCCGCCAACGCGGGAGGTCTCGACGCCGCCGGCCTCGCGTCCCACTCGCGGGAGGTCGTGCCGGGGCTCACCGTCCTCACCGGGCTGCCGCGCGCCGACCGCTGGCCCGCGCTGCGCCCGGCCGCGTTCGACGCGGTGCTGGAGGTGGCCCGGACGACCGCCGCCCTCGTCGTGGTCGACGTCGGCTTCGACCTCGACGGCGGCGACGACGAGCTCGGGTCGGCCGCCCCGCGACGCACCGCGACGGCGCTCGCCGCGCTCGACCGGGCCGACACGGTGGTCGCCGTCGGCTCGGCCGACCCGCTCGGGCTCGCCAGGCTCACCCGTGGCCTGCACGACCTGCGCGAGGTCGTCCCGGCACGGGCGCCGCTCGTCGTCGTCAACCGTGTCCGCGACTCGCTGGGCTGGGACACCGACGAGGTCTCGCGCTCGATCGAGCGCTTCACCGGCGTCGCCCCGTCGGCGTTCCTGCGCGACGACCGCGCGGCCGTCGACCGCGCCTGGGTGCACGGCCAGGCCCTGGTCGAGTGCGCCCCGGACGCCCCGCTGCGTCGCGACCTCGCCGAGCTCACCCGCCAGGTCGTCGTCCGCGACGGGCCCCTACCCGGCCGCACGCGCAGCCGGCGCCGACGACGCCCGTTAGCCTGACCCCGTGCCCGCTCGCCTCAATCCGCTCGATGCCACCTTCCTGAGCGAGGAGACCCGCACGACGCCGCGCCAGGTCACCACGCTCGCCGTGCTCGAGCCGGGGCCCGACGGCTTCGACTACGACCGGCTCGTGCGGGTCATCTCCGAGCGCATCGCCCTGGTGCCGCGCTACCGCCAGCGGGTGATGAGCGTGCCCGGCGGCGTCGGCGCACCGGTGTGGGTCGACGACGAGGACTTCGACCTCACCTTCCACGTCCGACGCTCGGCCCTGCCCAGCCCCGGCACCACCGAGTCGCTCCGCGACCTCGTCTCGCGGCTCATCTCGCGCCGCCTCGACCTCGACAAGCCGCTGTGGGAGGCGTACCTCGTCGAGGGCCTCGAGGGCGGACGCGTCGCGCTGCTCATCAAGTCGCACCAGGCGCTCGTCGACGGGTCCGAGACGGTCGACCTCGCCCAGGTGCTGCTGGAGGAGACCACCCGCGACCGCGAGGTCCCGCCCGACGGCTGGAGCCCGCGCGTCGCCCCGAGCCCGGTCACGCTCGTCGCCGACGCGATGGCCGACCTCGCCGCCCACCCCACGCAGGTGGTCGGTCTGGCCGGCGCGGCGCTGGCGCGCGTCGCGTCGCTGCTCCCCGTGCTCGGCCCGCCGCGGCCCGACCACGACCACCTGCTCACCGGCGAGCTGAGCCAGCACCGGCGGTTCGTCACCGTCGCGACCCGGCTCGACGACTACCGCCGGGTCCGCGACGCGCACGGTGGCACCGTCAACGACGTCATCCTCGCCACGATCGCGAGCGCCGTGCGGGCGTGGCTGCTCACCCGCGCCGAGCCCGTGGCCGAGACGATGCGCCTGCGCGCGATGGTGCCGATGTCGGTGGTGTCGCCCGACGGCGCGCCCACCTCGCTCGGCAGCAAGGTCCGTGGTCACCTGCTCACGCTGCCCGTCGGCGAGAGCAACCCCGTCGTCCGGCTCCACCAGGTGTCGTACGCGCTCAAGGCGCACCGCGAGACCGGTGTCGCCGTCGCGGCCAACACCCTCGCCGGGCTGCCCGGCTTCGCGCCCACGACCTTCCACGCGGTCGGCGCCCGCGTCGCCGACTCCGCGTTCGGACGTCCGTTCCAGCTCGTCATCACCAACGTGCCCGGGCCCCAGGAGCCGATGTACATGGCGGGCGCGCGCGTCGCCGAGACGTACCCCGCGCTGCCGCTCACCCACGACCGTCTGCTGTCGATCGGCGTCACGTCCTACGACGGCGGCGTCTACTTCGGCCTCGTCGCCGACCGCCAGGCGATCCCCGACGCCGACGTCCTCGGGCAGTGCATCACCGAGGCCCTCGAGGAGCTGGTCGAGAGCACCAGCCCGTCGCGCCAGCGCGCACCGCGCGGCCGCAAGCGCCCGGCGAAGAAGTCGTGAGCACCCGCGCCTACCTCGCCGTCACCCGCGAGCACCTGCGCGCGCTGCGGTCCGACGGGGTCCTGCGGCGTGAGGGCACCGTCGCCTTCGTGGCGGTGAGCGACGACGAGGAGGACGAGGACGACGCCGCGTCCTCGGCCGCCGCGTGGGCCGAGGACGAGCACGGCGAGGCGCTCGTCGTCGCCGCCGACCTCGACGACGCCGAGGACCCCGCCGAGGACGTCCCCCTGACGAGGATCGCCTCGTTCCTCGTGGGCGAGGACCTCGCCTGGTACGCCGCCCAAGAGCTCGATCTGCTGCTGTAGGTGCACTTTGGCCCTGTCGGGCCGAGATGGCAGGGTGGGAGGCATGGAAGCACGCACCGTCGTCCCCGCCCCGGTCAACGAGCCCGTCCTGACCTACGCCCCCGGCAGCGCCGAGCGCGCCGAGATCGAGAAGGCGCTCGTCGAGCTCGCCTCGACGCCCCTCGACCTCACGCAGACCATCGGCGGCGAGCAGGACCTCGGCGGCGGCAGGAAGATCAAGGTCGTCCAGCCCCACGCGCACGCGCACGTGCTGGGCACGCTGAAGAACGCGACGCAGGGCGACGCCCGCCGCGCGGTCGCCGCGGCCAAGGCCGCCGCCCCCGCGTGGCGCGACCTGCCCTACGACGAGCGTGCCGCCGTCTTCCTCAAGGCCGCCGAGCTGCTCAGCGGCCCGTGGCGCGCCACGCTCAACGCGGCCACGATGCTGGGCCAGTCCAAGACGGTCGTGCAGGCCGAGATCGACTCCGCCTGCGAGCTGATCGACTTCTGGCGCTTCAACGTGGGCTTCGGGCGCCAGCTGATCGAGGACCAGCCGATCGCGAACTCGAAGGGCGTCTGGAACCGGATGGACCACCGCCCGCTCGAGGGCTTCGTCTACGCGATCACCCCCTTCAACTTCACCGCCATCGCCGGCAACCTGCCCAGCGCCCCGGCGCTGATGGGAAACACGGTGGTCTGGAAGCCCGCGCCCACGCAGACGTTCGCCGCGTACTTCACGATGCGGCTGCTCGAGGCCGCCGGCCTGCCGCCGGGCGTCATCAACCTCGTCACCGGCGACGGCCAGGCCGTCTCGCAGGTGGTGCTCAAGGACCCCGACCTCGCGGGCATCCACTTCACCGGGTCCACGCCCGTCTTCCAGCAGCTGTGGTCCGAGGTCGGCGCCAACATCGCCGGCTACCGCACCTACCCGCGCCTGGTCGGCGAGACCGGCGGCAAGGACTTCATCGTCGCGCACCCGAGCGCCGACCCCGACGTCCTGCGCACCGCGATGATCCGCGGTTCGTTCGAGTACCAGGGCCAGAAGTGCTCGGCGTCGTCGCGCGCGTACGTCCCGCGCAGCCTGTGGAACGTGATCAAGAAGGACCTCGCCGCCATCACCGACGGCATCGCGCAGGGGCCGGTCACCGACCTGTCGAACTTCATGGGTGCCGTCATCGACGACCGCGCGTTCGCCAAGCACGACGCCGCGCTCACCCGCGCCAAGCGCACCAAGAGCATCACGGTCGTCGCGGGCGGCACCGCCGACGACTCCGAGGGCTACTTCGTGCGGCCCACCGTGCTCGAGTGCTCCGACCCCACCGACGAGGTCTTCACCACCGAGTACTTCGGCCCCATCCTGGCGGTGCACGTCTACGCCGACGCCGACTACGACAAGGTGCTCGACCAGATGGAGGGCATCGCGCCCTACGCCCTCACCGGCGCGATCATCGCCACCGACCGGTACGCCATCCGCGACGCGATGCACCGCCTGCGCTACGCCGCCGGCAACTTCTACGTCAACGACAAGCCCACGGGCGCCGTCGTCGGCCAGCAGCCCTTCGGCGGCGCGCGCGGCTCGGGCACCAACGACAAGGCCGGCGCGATGCAGAACCTCCAGCGCTGGAGCTCCACGCGCTCGATCAAGGAGACGTTCGACGCGCCGACCGACTACACGTACCCCCACATGGGCTGACGTGTCCCGCCGACTCGAGCCGCACCGTCCCGTCGACCTCGACGACGCGCAACGCCGCGTCTACGAGGCCGTCGCGGGCGGGCGCCGGGCCCAGGGCCCTCAGGCGTTCCCGCTCACCGACGACGACGGCTCCCTGCGGGGCCCGTTCGACGCCTTCCTGCTGTCGCCGCCCGTCGGGCACGCGCTGCAGGAGCTCGGCGCGGCGGTGCGGTTCGGCTCCGGCCTCACCGACCGCGTGCGCGAGATCGCGATCCTCGCGGTGGCCGCGCGCGAGCGGTGCGCGTTCGAGCGGCAGGCCCACGAGGCCGTCGGCCGCACGATCGGGCTGGACGACGCCCAGCTCCAGGCCCTCGCCGACGAGTCCGACCCGGCCGGCCTCGACGACCACGAGACCGCCGCGCTCACCCTCGTCCGGTCGCTGCTCGACGGCGACGTCGACGAGCACACCTGGGTGCAGGTCGCGGGCGTGCTGGGTGAGCGCACCGTCTTCGAGCTGACGACGGTCGTCGGCTACTACCGGATGCTCGCCCTGCAGCTGAGGGTCTTCAGGGTCGACGACGCCTGACCGGCGGGTTCGTCAGAGGCGCTTGTTGCCCTCGCGGCACTCGAGGCGGAGCGCCTGCACGATCGCCTTGGCGACCTCGGGCTCGACCTTCTTGCCGATGAAGGGGATCTTGACGCTGACGTCGCCGACGACCGTGAGCACGGTGTCGTCGCCCTTGGCGGCGAGGGTGGTCGTGCCCTTCATGCTGGCCGGCTGACCCTTGATGTCGACGGTGACGCGGCCGGTGCGGTCGCCGCCGGCGTCGGGGGCGTCCCAGGTCTCGACCTGGTCGACGCTGACGGTGTCGCCGACGATCTTCTTGAGCGCGTCGGGGAGCGCGGCGGGGATGGTGCGCGAGATCGTGACGGTCACGGCCTCGCCCTTGGAGGTCACGGTGACCTCGCGGCGGGTGGCGTTCATCTGGTCGCACACGTCGGTGCGGAACCCCTCGTCGCTGATCAGCGCGAACACGGCCTCCGGCGTGGCGCCCGGGTACGTCACGGTCTCCTCGATCTTCATGGCGACAGACTAGGGCGTTAGTGTCGTGCCGTCGCACAACGGCGTGCGGCGTGCTGAGCCGAAGGGGTCGCATCTTGACCATCCAGGACCGCACCGGTCTGGTCGCGTACTACTACCGGGACCTGCCCGCGAGCGAGCTCGCCGCGGAGTCGCCGGACGAGCTGGAGGCGGCGGCCCTGAGCCACCGCAGCCTGGCGTCGGCGTGCCCGCAGGGCTCCTCGCTCGTGCGCGCGTTCACGCCCAGCGTCGAGGACGACGGCTGGAACGCGGGCGGCCACATCGTCGTCGAGGTCGTCACGGCCGACCGCCCGTTCCTGGTCGACTCGGTGACGTCGTTCCTCGTCGAGCACGGGTACGGCATCGACCGGATCGTCCACCCCCAGCTGCTCGTCACCCGCGACGCCGACGGCACGCTGGTCGACGTCCGCGTGCCCGACCCGTCCGAGCCGGCGCGCGCCGAGCGCGACGGCCTCACCGACGTCCGCGAGTCGTGGATCCACGTCGACCTCGACTCCTCGAGCGACCCCGAGGTCTACGCGACGATCGAGCAGGGCCTGCGCGACGTCCTGCGCGACGTCGAGGAGGTGACGCAGGACTGGCGGCCGATGACCGCCCGGGCGCTCGAGCTGGCCGACGCCCTGCACGAGCCGACGCCCGGGGTCCCCGCCGACGAGGTGGACGAGGCGCGCGAGCTGCTGGCCTGGCTCGCCGACGGCCACTTCACCTTCATGGGCTACCGCGACTACGCCATCGACGACTCCGGCGGCGCGGGCGTCATGCGCGTCGTGCCCGACACCGGCCTGGGCCTGCTGCGCAGCGACCGCATCGTGTCGAGCGAGGCCGGCAGCGAGGCCGCCGCCGCTGCCGCGCGCACGAGCGACCGCTCGCTGCTCATCGTCACCAAGGCCGACACCCGCTCCACCGTCCACCGCCCGGTCTACCTCGACCGGATCGGCATCCGCACCTACGACGAGTCGGGCACCGTGGTGGGGGAGCACCGGTTCCTGGGGCTGTTCACCTCGTCGGCCTACGCCGAGAGCGTGCTGCGCGTCCCCGTGCTCGGACGCCGCACCCGCGCCGTGCTCGAGCACCTGCGCTGGGACCCGGCGAGCTACAACGGCAAGGCGCTGGTCGACCTCCTCGAGGGCTACCCGCGTGACGAGCTGTTCAGCGCGCGCGTGCCCGAGCTGGCCGAGATCGCCACCGACCTGCTCAACTCCCGCGACCGCCGCCAGGTGCGCTCGTTCGTGCGCCGCGACGAGCTCGGCCGCTTCCTGTCCTGCCTGGTCTACCTCCCGCGCGACCGGTACACGACCACGGTCCGGCTGCGCATGCAGGCGCTGCTCGCCGACGTCGCGGGCGAGGACGCCAGCGTCGAGTACACCGCACTGGTCAGCGACCAGCTGCTCGCGCGCCTGCACTTCGTCGTGCGTCCCGCAGGTGGCGGCACCGTCGCCGATCCCGACCACGACCTGCTGCAGGCGCGTCTCGTCGACGCCGCCCGCACCTGGGACGACGACTTCTCCACCGCCATCGATGACGTCTTCGGGCAGGCCGCCACCACCGAGGCGCTCCAGACGTACGCCGGCGCGTTCCCCGAGGCGTACAAGGAGGACTTCACCGCATCGGTGGCCGTGCGCGACCTGCAGTGGCTCGAGTCGCTCGCGGCCGGCACCATCGCGCTGAAGTTCCGCCGCTCGTCCACCGACGACCAGGCCAGCGGCCGGATCAAGATCTACCGCCACGGACAGGCGCTGTCCCTCGCCGACGTGCTGCCCGTGTTCACCTCGCTCGGCGTCGACGTCGTCGACGAGCGTCCGTACCGGATCTCGGTCGGCTCGGAGGAGGCCTGGGTCTACGACTTCGGCCTGCACTACGAGGGACGCGTCACCGACGCCGTCCTCGGCGAGTTCCAGAACGCGTTCGTCGCGTGCTGGGGCGGCGCGGCCGAGGCCGACGGCTTCAACCGCCTGGTGCTCGGCGCCGGCCTCACCTGGCGCCAGGTCGTGGTGCTCCGCACGTACGCCAAGTACCTGCGTCAGGCGGGCTCGCCGTTCAGCCAGGACTACCAGGAGCGCGCGCTGCTCGACAACGGCGACATCGCCCGCCTGGTGGTGCAGCTGTTCGAGACCCGCTTCGACCCCGACGGCGGCACCCGCGAGGAGCGCACCGAGCGCTCGACGGCCATCGAGAAGTCGATCACCGCCGCGCTCGACGAGGTGGCCAGCCTGGACGCCGACCGCATCCTGCGCTCGTTCGTCGGCCTCGTGCGCGCCACGCTGCGCACGAACTTCTACCAGCAGGACGAGGACGGCCGTCCGAAGTCGTACGTCTCGGTCAAGCTCGACGCCCGCTCGATCGACGACCTCCCCGAGCCGCGGCCCCGCTTCGAGATCTTCTGCTACTCGCCGCGCGTCGAGGGCGTCCACCTACGGTTCGGCCCCGTCGCCCGCGGCGGCCTGCGCTGGTCGGACCGTCGCGAGGACTTCCGCACCGAGATCCTCGGCCTGGTCAAGGCGCAGATGGTCAAGAACACCGTGATCGTGCCGGTGGGCTCCAAGGGCGGCTTCTACTGCAAGCGGCTGCCCGACCCGGCCGTCGACCGCGAGGCCTGGCTGGCCGAGGGCGTCGCCTGCTACCGGACCTTCATCTCCTCGCTGCTCGACATCACGGACGACCGGCGCGGCACGCAGACCGTCCCGCCCGAGCGCGTCGTGCGCTGGGACGGCGACGACTCCTACCTCGTGGTCGCCGCCGACAAGGGCACCGCGACGTTCTCCGACATCGCCAACGGCGTCTCGGCCGACTACGGCTTCTGGCTCGGCGACGCCTTCGCGTCCGGCGGGTCGATCGGCTACGACCACAAGGCCATGGGCATCACGGCCCGTGGCGCGTGGGAGTCGGTCAAGCGGCACTTCCGCGAGATGGGCGTCGACTGCCAGAACCAGGACTTCACCTGCGTCGGCGTCGGTGACATGTCGGGCGACGTGTTCGGCAACGGCATGCTGCTGTCGCGGCACACCCGCCTGGTGGCGGCGTTCGACCACCGGCACGTCTTCCTCGACCCGAACCCGGACGCCGCGACGTCGTTCGCCGAGCGGGAGCGCATGTTCGCCCTGCCCCGCTCGAGCTGGGCCGACTACGACACGTCGCTGATCTCCGAGGGCGGCGGCGTCTACCCGCGCACCGCCAAGAGCATCCCGGTCTCGCCGCAGGTGCGCGAGGCGCTCGGCCTCACCCCGGGGGTCACCCGGCTCAGCCCCGCCGAGCTGCTGACGGCGGTGCTGAAGGCGCCGGTCGACCTGCTCTGGAACGGCGGCATCGGCACCTACGTCAAGGCGAGCACCGAGACCCACGAGCAGGTGGGCGACAAGGCCAACAACGCGATCCGCGTGAACGGCGCCGACCTGCGCGTGCGCTGCGTCGGCGAGGGCGGCAACCTCGGGCTCACCCAGCTGGGACGCATCGAGTACGCGGCGTCGGGCGGACGGATCGACACCGACTTCATCGACAACTCCGCCGGCGTCGACACCTCCGACCACGAGGTGAACATCAAGATCCTGCTCGACCGCGTCGTCGAGTCCGGCGAGCTGGACGTCGAGGGGCGCAACGAGCTGCTCCCTACCATGACCGACGAGGTCGCCGGGCTGGTGCTCGCGCACAACTACGACCAGAACATCGCTCTGGCCAACTCGCAGGCCAACTCGAGCAGCCTGGTGCACGCCCACGAGGACTGGATCCGGGCGCTCGAGCGCGAGGGGCACCTCGACCGCGAGATCGAGTTCCTGCCCGAGGACGAGGTGATCGACCAGCGCCGCGCCGAGGGCAAGGGCCTCACCACGCCCGAGCTCGCGGTGCTGCTCGCCTACACCAAGATCGTGCTCGCCGACGAGCTGCTCGCCTCGGGCATCGCCGACGACCCGTTCTTCCGCGGCGAGCTGTACTCGTACTTCCCGAGCGCCATCCAGCACCGCTACCGGGCGGCGATCGACGAGCACCCGCTGCGCCGCGAGATCGTCGTGACGCGCATCGTCAACCAGCTGGTCGACTCCGCGGGCATCACGTTCTACCACCGGCTCCGCTCCGAGACCGGGGCCTCGATCGACGAGCTCGCCCGCGCCCACGCGGTCGCGCGCGAGATCTACGGGACCCAGGCCCTCAGCGACGACGTCGACGCCCTCGACAACCAGGTGGCGGCCGACGTCCAGACTCAGGTGCGCCTGGCGCTCCGCACGCTCGACGAGCGGGTGACGCGGTGGTTGGTCAACAACCAGCGCGACGTCGACGCCGAGCAGATCGTCGACTACTTCGGCACTACCGTGCAGCGGGTGGTCGCGGCGATGCCGCGGGTGCTCGTGGGGCGTCAGCGCGAGGCGTTCGACGCGTCGGTCGCGGGGTACGTCGAGGCCGGTCTGCCCGACGACATCGCGCACCGGGCGGCCAGCGTCGGCCCGGCCTACTCGGCGATGGGCATCGCGCACCTCGCGCACGACCGCGGGCTCGACCCCGAGCTGGTCGCGGCGGTGCACGTCCGCGTCGGCGAGGCGCTGGGGCTCGACCTGTTCTCCGCCCGCGTGCAGCAGCTGCCGCGTGACGACCGGTGGCGCACGATGGCGCGCGCGTCCCTGCGCGACGAGCTGCACGCCGTCCACGTGTCCTTCGCCGAGCAGGTGCTCGAGCAGACCGACGGCGACGACGCGCAGGCCCGCGTCGACGCCTGGGTCGAGTCGCACCGCGTCGCGATGGACCGCGCGGCCGACACGCTCGACGCGATCTGGGCCGAGGACGAGATCGACCTCGCCCGGCTGTCGGTGGCGCTGCGGGTGGTGCGCGGTCTGCTCTGAGCGTCGTCAGGCGGCGCCGACCGGCCGCAGGTGCCCGGCGGCGACCCACCGCACCACGAGCGACTCCGAGCCGGCGGGCACGAACGCGACCAGCGCCCACCAGCCGTCGTTCTGGCGCCGCCACGAGACGACCAGACCCGGGTAGGGGTCGAGGTCGGCCCGTGACGACTCCTTGACGAGCACGTGCCGCACCCGCGGCACCACGGGCTCGTGCGACGGCTTCGCCGCCTGCTGCCCGTAGCGCCGGTTGCTGCCCACCGTGGCACTGTATCGAACAGGTGTTCGACATGGTGGGCAACCGGGTCAGCGGTCGATGGACGCCATGTCGGGGTACCGCTCGCCCTGCACCTGGTCGGCGGGGATCGCCGCGTCGAGGGCGGCGAGGTCGTCGGCGGTCAGGCTGACGTCGACCGCGCCGAGATTCTCCTCCAGGTACGTGGTGCGACGGGTGCCCGGGATGGGGGCGACGTCGTCGCCCTGCGCGAGCACCCAGGCGAGCGCGAGCTGGCCGGCCGTCACGCCCTTGTCCTGCGCGATCGCCTTGACCGCGTCGACCAGGCGCAGGTTGGCGTCGAACGCCTCGCCCTGGAAGCGCGGGTTGTGGCGGCGGAAGTCGCCCTCCTCGAGGTCGTCGGGGGAGGTGATCTGGCCGGTGAGGAAGCCGCGTCCGAGCGGCGAGTACGGCACCAGGCCGATGCCGAGCTCGCGCAGCGTGGGCAGGATCTCGTCCTCGACGTGGCGGGTCCACAGGGAGTACTCGGTCTGCAGGGCGGTGACGGGGTGCGTGGCGTGGGCGCGCCGGATGGTGTCGACGGACGCCTCGGACAGCCCGATGTGGCGGACCTTGCCGGCCTCGACGAGCTCCTTCATCGCACCGACCGTCTCCTCGATGGGGACGCTCTGGTCGACGCGGTGCTGGTAGTACAGGTCGATGTGGTCGAGCCCGAGGCGCTGGAGGCTCGCGTCGCACGCGCGGTGCACGTACTCGGGGCTGCCGTTGATGCTGCGGTCGGTCGGGTCGTCGGGGTTGCGCACGTTGCCGAACTTGGTGGCGATCACCAGTCCGTCGCGCTTGGGGCCGAGGACGCGCCCGACCAGCTGCTCGTTGGTGAACGGGCCGTACATGTCGGCGGTGTCGAAGAACGTCACGCCGAGGTCGACGGCGCGGTCCAGCGTGCGGACGGCCTCGGCCTCGTCGATGGTGCCGTAGAACTCCGACATGCCCATGCATCCGAGCCCGAGGGCGGAGACGTCGAGGGCGGAGTCGTGGGCGGTGCTGCCGAGGGTGCGGGTGGAGATCTGGGTCATGCCTCCACCGTGGACCTTCGAGTGCGGTCGAACGCAAGCCCAGTGTCAGGACGGGGTGCCGACGCGGTCCTCGTAGATGCCGATCTTGCGGTTGATGGCCCCGAGGTGCTCGGTGACCTCGTTGAGCTGCGCGAGCACCCGGTCGCGGTGCGCGTGCAGGATGCCGAGGCGCTCGGCCTCGTTGCCGTCGCCCTTGCGGCACAGGTCGGCGTACGCCCGAACCTCGCGGATCGGCATGCCGGTGGCGCGCAGGCGGTTGATCATCTCGATCCACTGCATGTCGGCCGGCCCGTAGGCGCGGCGCCCGGCGGCGGTCCGTGCGACCGGGCCGAGCAGCAGCCCGTCGCGCTCGTAGTAGCGCAGCGTGTGGGTGGTCAGACCGGTGCGCTCGGCGGCCTCGGCGATGGAGAGCGTCTGGTCGGTGGCGTCGATCGTGGTCATCTGTCCAGTGTGCGGGTTCGAGCGCGCTCGAACACGAACGAAGGGCCGGACGTCACACGCCGGGCGTCAGCGGTTGAGCCTCCACAGCGTCGCGCTCAGGAACGTCGCGAACCCGCACCACCCGGCGTACGGCACCAGCGCGACCGCGGCCCGCGGGCTGGCGTCGCGACTGCGCCGGGCGAGGTCGGCGCTGCTGGCCGCCAGCGCACCCGCCGCGACGACCGCCGCCGGCAGCTGCCGGGCCTTGAAGAACGTCCACGTCCAGCCGGCGTTCAGCACGAGGTTGAGCGCCAGGGCCCGCTGGTACGCCGCCCGCTCCCGCGGCCGGTGCATCTGCTCCAGCGTGGCGGCGGTGCTGACCGCGATGTCGGCGTACAGCGCGGTCCACACCACCGGGAAGGCCGCGCCGGGCGGCTGGAACGCCGGCTTGCGCAGCCGGCGGAACCACGGGTCGTCGGCTCCGGACCCGGCGAGCCCACCCACCACGGCGGTGGCGGTGACGGCGGTGGCGGTGGCGGCGAGGCGCTTGGCGAACATGGCACGAGCCTGACTCGGCCTCCCGCTTCCCGCCACCCGGCGGCCTAGAGGTGGCGCGCGGCGAGCCCGGGGTAGTCGACCACCAGGCCGTGGCGGTCGTAGGTCAGGTCGCAGGCGACGCCGAACGTCGCGGACTCGTACGCGAACCGCGTGCCGGCGTCGTCGAGCCGCCGGTAGGTCTGCTCGATCGACTCCACGCGCAGGTCGTCGGCGCGCACGAAGACCGCCGGTGCCGCGCGGGGCGTCCCGGCCTCGAGCGCGAGCCGGTGCACCGGCAGCGTGTTGGTGACCGCCGAGGACTCGAGGTCGACGTCGACGTACCCGTCGAGGTCGGGGCGCCTCTCCCCGTCGACGAGCCAGTGCTGCCCGGTGCGCTCCAGCGTCGTCGACCGGTCTCCGTCGGCACCGGAGCCCGTGACCACGGCCCGCAGCGTGCGCCAGGCGGGATCGACCTCGACCACGTACCCCACCGACCACGCGACCCCGTCCTCCACCGCCGAGGTGTGGCCGCGCAGGGTGAGCCCGCGGTCGTGGTGGTCGACGTGCAGCACCTCGAACCCGTCGCGGGCGCCGAGGTGGCGCCACGCCGCCGACCGGGGGAGCGGGTCGTAGGTCATGCGCGAGAGGGTAGCGGCTCCCACCCGCCGTCCGCGCTCGTCGGACCACCTCGGCCGGGACGTCGAGGTCCGAGTTCTTCCACGCATCGGCGGCTGATGCGTTGGACAACCCTGACCTCGACGCGGGCCTCGGGGCGTCGGTGGTGCCGGTCGGTCTCGTCCGCCCGGACGAGCCGTGTTGACGAGCGGTGTGACGGGTGTGAAGTCCTGTGACTCCAACGCCTGAAGTTGTCCACAGATTGCCGTCGAGGGGGTTTGGGGCCCGGGGTTCCGGGGGACCATCGGTGCCATCCGATCCAGGACCGGGGGTGGACCGATGGCCGTGGTGGACACGAGCGCGCTCGCCGAGCAGGTCCGCGCGCGGGTGCGCGACGAGGGGATCGACCCCGTTCGCCAGGCGCCGCTGGTGCGGCGGATCGCCGAGCAGGTGGCGCGGGCGCACGACGACCGGAGCCTGACGGGGGCGGTCGCGCCGCTGGACGACGTCGCCGGTGTGGTCGGGTCGCTGGTCGACCGGGTGTCGGGGTTCGGTCCGCTGCAGGCGCTGCTGGACGACGACTCGGTCGAGGAGATCTGGATCAACGACCCGTCGCGGGTGTTCGTCGCGCGCAGCGGGCGCCACGAGCTGACCAACGTCATCCTGACGCCCGACGAGGTGCGCGAGCTGGTCGAGCGGATGCTCAAGTCGAGCGGGCGCCGGCTGGACGTCTCGCAGCCCTTCGTCGACGCCACCCTGCCGGGCGGTCACCGGCTGCACGTGGTGCTGGAGGGCATCAGCCGAGGGTTCGCCGCGGTCAACATCCGCAAGTTCGTCGCGCGGGCGCACGGGCTGGACGACCTCGTGGGGCTCGGCTCGTTGCCGCCCCACGCGGCGGCGTTCCTGCACGCGTCGGTCGTCGCGGGCCTCAACGTGGTCGTCAGCGGCGGCACCCAGGCGGGCAAGACCACCATGCTGAACTGCCTGGCGGCGTCGATCCCGGGCTCGGAGCGGATCGTGTCGGCCGAGGAGGTCTACGAGCTGCGGTTCGCGCACCCCGACTGGGTGGCGCTCCAGACCCGTCAGGCCGGGCTGGAGGGCACCGGCGAGATCCCGCTGCGCACGCTCGTCAAGGAGTCGTTGCGGATGCGTCCGTCGCGGGTGGTCGTCGGGGAGGTGCGCGCGGCGGAGTGCCTCGACCTCCTGCTCGCGCTGAACGCGGGTCTGCCCGGCATGGCGAGCATCCACGCCAACTCGGCTCGTCAGGCGCTGGTCAAGATGTGCACGTTGCCGCTGCTGGCGGGCGAGAACATCGGCAGCCGGTTCGTGGTGCCGACGGTGGCGTCGTCGGTGGACCTCGTGGTCCACGTGGCGATGGACGCGCGCGGGCACCGGACGGTGCGGGAGGTCGCGAGCGTCACCGGTCGGGTCGAGAACGACCTGATCGAGACCGAGTCGGTGTTCGCGAGCCGCGGCGGCGCGCTCGTCCGCGGGGCCGGGATGCCGGTGCGGAGGGAGCGGTTCGAGCAGGCCGGCATCGACCTCGACCGTCTCCTCGCCGCGGCGGAGGCGCCGCGATGACGACGCTGCTGGGGCTCGGCGTCGGCGTCGGGCTGGCCCTGGTCTGGCTGGCGCTCACCGACACCGGCGAACGACGCCCGCGGGCGCCGCGTCCGGCCGTGGGGCGTGGGGCCGACGAGCTGCTCCGTCGTGCGGGGGTGGAGGACGTGAGCCCGGTCGCGCTCGCGTCGATGTCGGGCGTCGGGTTCGCCGTCGTGGCCGTGCTGATGCTCGGGGTGTCGCGCACGCTGCCCGTCGCGCTGGTCTTCGCGGCGATGGCCGCCTGGCTGCCCGTCGCCGTGCTGCGCGGCCGCGCCCAGCGCCGGGCGCGCGAGCTGGCCGAGTGCTGGCCCGAGGCCGTCGACAACCTCGCGTCCGCCGTCCGCGCGGGGCTCTCGCTGCCCGAGGCGCTCGGGCAGCTGGGGGAGCGCGGCCCCGAGCCGCTGCGTGACGCGTTCGCGCGGTTCGGCCGCGACTATCAGGCCTCCGGGCGGTTCGCCGAGTCGCTCGACTCGCTCAAGGTGCGGCTCGCCGACCCCGTCGGCGACCGCGTCGTCGAGGCGTTGCGCATCGCCCGCGACGTCGGTGGCGGCGACCTCGGACGCATGCTGCGCGCGCTCTCGGGCTTCCTGCGCGACGACGCCCGCACCCGGGGCGAGCTGGAGTCGCGCCAGGCGTGGACGGTCAACGGCGCCCGGCTCGCCGTCGCCGCCCCCTGGGTCGTGCTGCTGATGATGTCGTTCCAGCGCGACGTCGTGACCCGGTTCGCTTCGGGCAGCGGCCTGGCGGTCCTCGTCGGCGGCGCGGTGGTCTGCGTCGTCGCCTATCGCCTGATGATGCGCATCGGCCGGCTGCCCGCCGAGCGTCGGATCCTGGCATGACGCCCGCCGTCACCGGGGGCCTGCTCGGACTCGCCGGAGCCGGGGGACTGTGGCTCGTCGTCGCGACGCTCGTCCGGGCGCGCCGTCCGAGCCTGGACGACCGACTCGTCCCGTACCTGCGCGACCTGCCGGAGGTGGCCGGACGATCCGGGCCCGCGACGTCCTCGCTGCTGCCCGCCTCGGCGTGGTGGTCGGTGTTCGGCCCGTCGGTGCGCCGGGTCGCGGACGTCGTCGAGCAGGTGGTCGGCGGCGGCACCAGCGTCCGGCGGCGGCAGCGCCGGCTCGGCGTCGCCGAGTCCGTCGAGACCTTCCGCGTGGAGCAGGTGCTGTGGGGTGCGGGCGCCTTCGCCGCCACGGCGGGCGCGGTGCTGGTGTGGTCGCTCGGCACCCCGGTCGCGCCACTGCCCGCGCTGGTGCTCTGCGTCGTCGCCTTCGCCGCCGGCGTGCTGCTGCGCGACCAGGCGCTCACCCGGGCGGTCCGCGACCGCGAGCGGCGCATGGTCGAGGAGTTCCCCACCGTCGCCGACCTGATGGCGCTGTCCGTCGCCGCGGGCGAGGGTCCCGTCGCGGCGCTCGAGCGCGTCGTCGCCACCAGCCACGGCGAGATGTCGCACGAGCTGCGCGGCGTCCTGGCAGCGATCCGCACCGGTACGCCCATGACCGTCGCCTTCGACCAGCTCGCCGCCCGCACGGGCCTGGCCAGCCTGTCGCGCTTCGCCGAGGGCCTGGCCGTCGCCGTCGAGCGCGGCACCCCGCTGGTCGACGTCCTGCACGCCCAGGCCGCCGACGCCCGCGAGTCCAGCCGCCGCGAGCTGATCGAGCAGGGGGCGCGCAAGGAGGTCGCCATGATGATCCCGGTCGTCTTCCTGCTGCTGCCGGTGACGGTGGTCTTCGCGTTCTTCCCGGGCCTGATCGGCCTCGACCTCACCACGCGCTGAGCCATGCGCACCCATCGAAGGAGACACCATGAACCTCAGTCATCTGCTGCGTGCCGGCCGGCGTCCGCGCGACGAGCGCGGCGACGTCCCCGGGTGGGTGATGATCACCGTGATGTCGGCGGGCCTGGTCGCCCTGCTGACGGCGTTCGCCGGGCCGCAGCTGCGCTCGATGCTCGAGGCCGCGCTGTCGTCGGTCGGCGGCTGACGCAGGCCGAGGGCGGGGCGGCGGTCGTCGACTTCTGCCTGGTGATGGTCGTGCTCGTGCCGCTGGTGCTCGGGGTGATGCAGGTGGCGCTGGTGCTGCACGTCCGCAACACGATGACGGCCGCCGCGTCCGAGGGTGCCCGGTACGCCGCGACCGTCGACGCCGGGCCGGAGCAGGGCGCCGCGCGCACCCGCACGCTGATCGACCAGGGGCTGGCGTCGCGCTACGCCCGCGACGTCACCGCGACCCAGACCGACGTAGACGGTCTGCCCGGCACGCGCGTCGTGGCGAGGGCCGAGGTGCCGGCGCTGGGGCTGCTCGGCCCGGGGCTCGCGGTCGAGGTCGAGGGCAACGCCGTCGAGGAGGCCCTGCCGTGACCCGCGACGAGCAGGGCAGCGCGATCGTCGAGGTCACCTGGCTCGCGCTGATCCTGCTGGTGCCGCTCGTCTACCTGCTGCTCGCGGTGTTCGACCTGCAGCGGGCGTCGTACGGCGTGAGCGCCGCGAGCCGCGCCGCCGGACGGGCGTTCGTCCTGGCCCCCGACCAGCAGACCGGGTACGCCCGTGCCGAGAAGGCCGCCGACCTCGCGCTGCGCGACCAGGGCCTGGGCATCGGCAGCGGACGCGTGCGGGTCACCTGCCGTCCCGACCCGCGCCGCTGCCTGGTGCCGGGCTCGATCGTCACCGTCGTCGTGCGCACCTACCAGCCGCTGCCGCTGGTGCCGTCGGTGCTTGGGTCGGGCAGGCCCACGATCCGTGTGCAGTCCACCCACGTCGAGCCGTACGGCACGTTCCGCGAGGACCGCACGTGAGGCGCGAGGACCGTGGTTCGGTGACCCCGATGATCGTCGGCTTCTTCGTGGTCGTGGGGCTGCTGGCGGCCGTGGTGGTCAACGCGTCGGCGGCGTTCCTGACCCGCCAGGAGCTGAACAACCTGGCCGACGGCGCCGCGCTCGCCGCCGCCGACGGTGTGCAGGGCGAGCAGGTCTACACCGGCGGTCTGGGCGAGAACGCCACCATCGACGCGTCCTCCGCCCGGCGGTACGTCGCGGAGTACCTCGCCGACACCGGCGCGCCGAGCCAGTACCCGGGGCTGCGGTGGCAGGTGACCCCCGACGGCGACGCCGTGCGCGTCCGCGTCGCCGCGCCCATGGATCTGCCGCTGGGCCCACCCGGCTGGGGCGACCGCACCCGCGTCACCGGCGAGGCAGCGGTGCTCCTCAAGGTTCGGTGAGCTCCTTCTCAGCGACTCGCGGCGGGCGTACGTTGAGGCAGCGCCTTGGAGGCCCCCATGCACGTCCGTCCCGCACTCACGATCGTCGCCGGGGCGGCCGTGATCTCGGCCCTGGTCGCGGCACCCGTCCACGCCGCCGACGTCCCGACCTGCTTCGGTCGCACGGCCACGATCGTGGGAGGTCCTCCCGACCCGAACGTCCCCGACGTCTCCGGCACCGACGGTGACGACGTGATCGTCACGGGCAACGCCGGCTTCGCCACGACCGGTCCGGGCGACGACCGGATCTGCGTCACGGGGACGGCGTCGTTCGTCGCCGGCGGCACCGGCGACGACCGCATCCGGGTCGACGGCGGCAGCGACTACGTCAGTGGCGACGAGGGCGACGACGTCATCCACGTCGCCAACGGGAACGCGACCTACGGCTACGCCGGGCGCGACGTGATCGTCGACGCCGGGGGCGGTGACGTCTTCGGAGGCGAGGGCTTCGACGTCGTCGCCGGCACCCGCGACTCGAGCATCACGATCGTCGACGACGCCGGACCCGACCTCTACTACGGCGCGGGCAACCCCGAGAACATCCTCAGCTACACCGGGTCGGCGGGCCCGGTGCGCATCGACCTCCGGCGCGGGCGCGTCCGGGGGCCCTCGGGCACCGATCATCTCGTCCGGGTCCGCTCGGTCGGGGGCACCAGCGCCCCGGACGTGATGATCGGCGACCGCCACGCCAACCGCTTCTTCGGCGTGGTCTTCGTCGGCCGCCTGCAGAGCGACCCGCAGATGGTCGGCGCGGACGTGATCCGCGCCGGCGGTGGGGACGACCGCATCGACGCCGTGGGGTTCGGCACCCGGGTGCTCGGCCAGGGCGGCGACGACCGGATCCGCACCGACGCCTTCGCCGACGGAGGCGGCGGCACCGACCAGTGCGACGCGACCACCGTCGTGCGGTGCGAGGGGCCTGTGCCGATCGGGTGAGACGGCCCCTCCGTATGGAGGAAGGCAACCTCATCCATACGTGGTAACTCTCGCGCTTCGGGTCGGTCGACGTGGCGGTGGCTCCTACGGTGGCGGTGACGAAGACACCCGGGGGGGATCTCATCATCGTGAGCATCATGGCCAGAATCTCGATCAGCGCCGGCGCAGCCCTGCTCGCCACGCTCGCCGTGGCACCGACCGGTGCGCACGCGGCCACGCCGACGTGCCAGGGCAAGCGCGCCACCATCGTCGGATCGACGTCGGTCGCCGCCGTGAAGGGCACCGCGGGACGCGACGTCATCGTCGGCTCGGGCGAGAACACCATCTCGGCCCGCGGTGGTGACGACCTCGTGTGCTCGCCCGGCGGCGACACCATCTCGGGCGGGGCAGGTGCCGACTCGATCGTGGTGACCGGCGGCGAGAACTTCGCCACCCGGATCGCGGGCGGTGCCGGCGACGACCGGATCACCGTCGCCGGTCTCGCCGACTCGGTGCGCGGCGACGCCGGTGCCGACAGGATCACCACGCACGGCGCGGTCAGTCAGATCTCCGGCGGTGACGGCAACGACCGTGTCGACGACACGAACGGCTGGGCGGCGGCGTTCGGCGACGCCGGCGACGACGTCATGGTGGGCGGCATCGGCACCACCCTGGTCGGCGGGCCCGGCCGCGACCGCAACGTCGCCCGCGCCGCCAGCGGGACCGAGCAGGGCGTGGTCATGATCGACGCGCCCGGGCCCGACAGCTAC
The DNA here is from genome assembly GCF_049059935.1 of Solicola agrisoli. Taxonomy (NCBI): domain Bacteria; kingdom Bacillati; phylum Actinomycetota; class Actinomycetes; order Propionibacteriales; family Nocardioidaceae; genus Solicola; species Solicola agrisoli. The sequence continues at coordinate 25,098 of NZ_JBMGQR010000026.1, forward strand.
GACGGCAACGGCGACCTGCAGAACACCGTGAGCTACTACAACGCCACGAGCCCGGTGCGCATCGACCTCGCGGCGGGTCGCACCACCGGTGCCGGCAACGGGGGGCGGACCGACACGCTGGTCGACGTGCGGTCCGCCGGCGGCAGCTCGCACGCCGACACGATCCTCGGCACCCCGCAGGCGAACCGGCTCTGGGGCCTGCTGCCCCTGGACGACGTCGCGGTGCCCCCCGAGGGCGCCGGCGCGGACCTGATCGCGGCCGGCGCCGGCGACGACCTCGTCCGTGCGGCCGGGACGGGCAGCCGCCTCTGGGGCCAGGACGGCAACGACACGATCGAGACCGGCAACACGTTCTCCCAGACGTCCGGCACGACCTCCTACGGGGGCGCGGGCGACGACGTCCTCACCGTCAGCGGGCGGGCCTACGGCGGGCCCGGTGACGACACGCTGGTCGGCGACGTGTGGGACGACGTCCTCGTGGGCGAGGCCGGTCGCGACACCGCGGACGGCCGGGACGGCACCGACCTCTGCTCGGCCGAGACCGTCACCGCCTGCGAGGGAACGCCCTAGCCGAGGTAGCGCGTCGGGAGCGGCGTGCTCGTGACGCCGTCCGCTCCTCGCTCGACCCGGTAGGCGCGCGCGTCGGGCCTCGACGCGACGACCTCGTCGAGCACCCCGTCGACGAACAGCAGCGCGGCGCCGTCGTCGGCGGCGTGGCCGTCGCCGAAGCCGTCGGCGATCGCGGACTCGTAGGCCGGACGGCGACGCTCCTCGCCGTCGTAGTGCGGGCAGGCGGTGCCGGGGACGAACCCGAGGCCGTCCGGGAGCGGGTCGAGGTCGGTGCTCCAGGAGTCGGTGATCGAGCCCTCGAACCAGCAGTTCATGCCGGCGCTGATCCCGGCCATGACGACGCCCGCCTCCCACGCCTCGCGCAGGGCGACGTCCAGGCCGTGCAGGCGCCACAGCGCGAGCAGGTTCAGCGTGCTGCCGCCGCCGACGTAGACCACGTCCTGCGCGGCGACGAACGCCCGCAGGTCGCGGACCTCGCGACCGAACAGCCGCAGGACCGACGTCTCGGCGCGTCCGTCGAACGCGGACTCGAAGCCCTCGACGTACGACTCCGCGTCGCCGCTGGCGGTGGGCACGAAGCACACCTTGGGCGTCCGGTCGTGCGGGACGAGGGAGAGGCAGAAGTCGTCGAGCAGCGGGTTGTCGGGCTCCATCGAGAAGCCGCCACCGCCGAGGGCCAGCACGCGGGAGGTCATGGCCACGAGCCTCCCAGAGTCCGTCCGACCCGTGTTCATCCGGCCGGTGCGAACCGTTCACCGCCCGCGGGCATCACACAGGCATGCGCATCCTCTCCGTCCTCCTCGGGCTCGCCCTGGTGCCCCTGCTCGCACCCGCACCCGCCGCCCAGGCCCACCCGGGCACCATCGACGTCCGCGTCGGCACCTACAACGTCTGCGGCCACGGCTGCCTGCCGACCAAGGCGATCTGCGAGGCGACGATCGGCCGCGACTGCGCCACGAAGCTCCCCTCCTGGGCCGAGGGCCGGGCCGACGACGTCGCCGAGCGGGTGGCGCGCCACCACCTCGGGGTCGTCGCGACCCAGGAGATCGGCAACAACCCCACGCCGACGCAGACCGGCGTCGACGTCGAGTCGTTCCGGGCGCCGCTCACCCGGGCGATGCAGCGCCGGGGCTACGCCGAGGCACCCGCCGACTACGCGGGGACGCGCCACCCGGTGCAGGGCTACCCGCTCCGGTCGGGCGCCGGGCGGTACACCTACTACGACGCGAAGCGGTACAGCCACCGCGACGAGCGCGGACGCGACCTGCCGCACGACCTGCTCTGGCTCCCGGACTCCACGCCGATCTACGGCAAGACCATGACCTGGAACGTGCTGCGCGAGCGCCGCACCGGCGCCCGGTTCGTCGTGGTCGACCTGCACCTGGAGTACCGCAAGAACGGCGCCACCGACCCCAACGGCCGGACCAAGGACTGGGACCGGGTCCGCTACGACGACGCCACCCGCACCATCGCCCACGTCACCCGGGACGAGCCGGCGACGCGCGGCCTGCCGGTCGTCTTCGCCGGCGACATGAACTCCGCCTCGACCGCCGACGGGGCCAGCGCCGTGGACGCCTTCGCCGACGCCGGCTTCGACGACGCCGAGGCGGTGGCCCGCCGGCACCGGCACCGCGAGCTGGCCTCGTTCAACGGCGGCACGGTCCCGCTGCCCGAGGGCGGCAAGATCGACCACGTCTTCGTCGAGCGGGGGACGGTGGTGCGCGCGTGGGCCGTGGTGCCCGAGACGCGGCGGACGTCCGGCACCGCCTGGGAGCTGCTCGACTCCGACCACAACCTGGTCCACGCCGACGTCAGGCTGCGTCGGTAGGTCGCGGTAACCTCGGCGACGTGGCCACCGACTACTCCGAGAAGATCAGCCAGCTCGACGCGACCCTGACGTCGATCGAGAAGGTCCTCGACCTCGACAACAAGCGCACCGAGGTGGCCGACCTCCAGGAGCAGGTCGCGGCGCCCGACCTCTGGGACGACCAGGCCAACGCGCAGCGCGTCACCGCCCGGCTGTCGAGCGTCCAGTCCGAGATCGAGCGCGTGGTCAACCTGCGCTCGCGCATCGAGGACCTGGAGGTGCTCGTCGAGCTCGGCCAGGAGGGTGACGGCGACCCCGCCTCGATGGCCGAGGCCGACACCGAGCTGGCCCGGCTGCAGAAGCTGATGGAGTCGCTCGAGGTCCGCACGCTGCTGTCGGGGGAGTACGACGAGCGCGAGGCCCTGGTCACGATCCGCTCGGGCGCCGGCGGCGTCGACGCCGCCGACTTCGCCGAGATGCTGCTGCGCATGTACGGCCGCTGGGCCGAGCGTCACAAGTACCCCGTCGAGGTCTACGACACCTCGTACGCCGAGGAGGCGGGCATCAAGTCCACGACCTTCGCGGTCAAGGCCCCCTACGCCTACGGCACCCTGTCGGTCGAGGGCGGCACCCACCGCCTGGTCCGGATCTCGCCGTTCGACAACCAGGGCCGGCGCCAGACGTCGTTCGCCGCGGTCGAGGTGGTGCCGGTGCTCGAGCAGACCGACGAGATCGACCTCCCCGACGAGGAGGTGCGCGTCGACGTCTACCGCTCCTCGGGCCCCGGCGGCCAGAGCGTCAACACCACCGACTCGGCGGTGCGCCTGACCCACATCCCCACCGGCACGGTGGTCAGCTGCCAGAACGAGAAGAGCCAGCTGCAGAACAAGGCGTCGGCGATGGTGATCCTCAAGGCCAAGCTGCTCGCGCTCAAGAAGGCCGAGGAACGCGCCCACCTCGACGAGCTGCGTGGCGAGGCCGGCGGCAACGCCAACTGGGGCGACCAGATGCGCAGCTACGTGCTCAACCCGTACCAGATGGTCAAGGACCTGCGCACCGAGCACGAGTCGGGCAACCCCTCGGCCGTGCTCGACGGCGAGATCGACGACTTCATCGAGGCCGGCATCCGCTGGCGTCGCGGCGTCGACGTCACGCCGGTCTGATCAGCTGAGGCCCGCCTCGACGGCCGCTCCGAACCGGTAGAGCCGGTCGTCGCGGCCCGGCGGGGCCATCAGCTGGAACCCGACGGGCATCCCGCCGCCGGTCCCGGCCGGCACCGACATGGCCGGGATCCCGGCCAGGTTGGCCTCGACGGTCCACCAGTCCGTCCGCGGGGTGGCGAGTGGGTCGTCGACGCCGACGCGTCCCACCAGCGGCGCCACCAGCGGCACGGTCGGGCTCACCATCACCTCGCAGCGGTCGAACGCCTCGGCGGCGTCGCGCAGGATGCGCTCGCGGACGGCCAGCGCGTCGCGGTGCTCGTCCGAGCCGAGCAGACGACGTCCGGTCTCCAGGCGGTTGGCCGCCTCCTCGCCCAGCCGCCCGCGACCGACGTGCGCCTCCAGGACGGGGAGCGCCTCGACGCAGGTGAGGGTGAAGTAGACGTCGAGCAGGTCGCCGAAGCGCGGGACGTCGACGTGCACGACGGACGCCCCGAGGCCTCGCAGCACCTCCACGCCCGCCTCGAACCGCTCGACCACCTCGGGCGCGTTGCGGCCGCCCGACATCGGGACGACGACGCCGACGGCGCGGCCCACCAGGCGCTCGTGCGCGCCGACCTCGGCGGCGTGCGTCAGTCGTCCGTCGGTCACGCCGGCCATCACCTCGTGGAGCAGCGCGGCGTCGGCGAGCGTCGGCGCCAGCGGGCCCACCCGGTCCATCGTCGGCGCGAAGTCGACGACGCCGTCGGTCGGGACGGTGCCGGGTGAGGGGGCGACGCCGACGATCCCGCAGAACGCCGCCGGCTCGCGGATCGAGCCGCCGGTGTCGGTGCCCACGGCGAGCACCCCGTAGGCGGCGACCGCGGCGCCCGACCCACCGCTCGAGCCGCCCGCCGTGCGACGCGGGTCGTGCGGGTTGCGGGTCGGGCCCCACGCGGAGCTCTCCGTGGACGCGCCCATCGCGAACTCGTCGAGGTTGGTGGTGCCGACGACGGCCGCACCCGCCGCGCGCAGGCGGCGGACCACCTCGGCGTCGTGGTCGGCGGGCGGGCCGTCCCACCGGGTGGCCGACCCGCAGGCCCACGGCGCGCCGCGGACGGCGACGTTGTCCTTGACGGCGACGAGGCGTCCTGCCAGCGGGCCCTCGCCGCCGACGTCGTGCGCGTCGACGTGGACGAAGGCGCTCAGCTCGCCGTCGCGCCGGGCGACGTCCGCGAGCACGTCGTCGAGGGTCATGCCCGGGAGGCTATGCCGTGGCGAACCTGCCCAGGACCGCGGCGTCCACGCCGGCCAGCCGCTCGGCGAACATCTGCTGGTAGGCGAGCTCCTCCTGGCTGCGGGGAGCGGGCAGGCCGGCGACGCGCTGGTCCTGCCAGCCCTCGTCGGGGACGAGGTCGGTGACGCGCGCGGCCATGACGTCGGCGGTGCCGCTGCCGTCGCCGAACTGCTCCTTGGCGCGCCACAGGATGTCGTGGGGCAGCCAGCCGGTGAACGCCTCGCGCAGCAGGGCCTTCTCCTGGCCGAGCTCGCCGGGCAGCTTCCAGCCGATGGGGATGCGGGCGGCGAGGTTGACCAGGTCGCGGTCGAGGAACGGGACGCGGGCCTCGAGACCGTGGGCCATCGTCACGCGGTCGCAGCGCTGGAGGTTGAGGTTGTGCAGGCCGGCGACGCTGCGGACGAGCTCGTCGCGCAGGTCGTCGTCGGAGGTGATGTCGCGGTAGTGGGCGTAGCCGGCGAACAGCTCGTCGGCGCCCTCGCCCGTCAGCACGACCTTGACGGTCTGCGCCGTGGTCTCGGCGAGCAGGTAGTTGGGCACGGCGCTGCGCACGAGCGACGGCTCGTACGACTCGATGCTCTGCACCACCGCGGGCAGCACGCGCAGCACCTCGTCGGCGTCGTAGACGCGCTCGTGGTGCTCCAGGCCGAGGTGCTCGGCCACGCGGCGCGCGGCGACGAGGTCCGAGCTGCCCGCGGTGCCGGCGGCGAAGGAGTGGACGGGGCCCGTAACGTCGCCGGAGTGCTTGGCCATGATCGCGGCCACCAGGCTGGAGTCGAGCCCGCCCGACAGGAACACCCCGACGGGCACGTCGGCCATCATCCGGCGGTGCACCGCGGTCTCGAGGGTCTCGCGGACGGCGGTCGTCGCGTCGTCGCGGCTGGTCAGCTCCTCGCCCTCGACGTGCAGCTCGCGGAACCGGACGAGCCCGGCCTCGGGCGTCCAGCGGAACCCGGGCGGGAACTCGGCGACGGCCGAGCGGTGCGCGGGGTCGAACGCGCCGATCTCGGACGCGAACAGCGTCGCGCCGTCGATGCGGGCCCAGTAGAGGGGCTTGACGCCCACTGGGTCGCGCGCCGCCACCACGTCGCCGTCCTCGTGGGCCACGACGAACGCGTACATGCCGCGCAGGTCGGCCAACCCGTTCGGGTCGTCGCTGACGGCGGCGGCCAGGGCGGCCTCGCTGTCGGAGTCGGTGCGGAAGTCGCGCGGCGACACCTCGCGCAGCTGGGCGTGGTTGTAGATCTCGCCGTTGACGACGGCCCAGTGGCCGTCGGCCGAGCCGAGCGGCTGCGCGCCGTGGTCGAGGTCGACGATGGACAGCCGGGCGTGGCCGAGCCAGGTCGGGCCGACGGTGCGCTCGCCCGAACCGTCCGGTCCGCGGTGCGTGATGCGGTCGAGCATCCTCCCGCCGAGGGTCTCGTCAGGGCCGTTCGGGTCGTGGATCGCGACGATGCCGCACATGTGACGAGACTACCGACACGGCGTGCGGCAGGGTCCGCGGAAGCCGTGGGCGCCGCCCGTACGCTGTCCCGGTGATCCGATTCGAGAACGTGACGAAGTCCTACTCCGGGCAGCGTCGCCCGGCGCTGGACGCGATCAACCTCGAGGTCGAGAAGGGCGAGTTCGTCTTCCTCGTCGGCACGTCCGGGTCCGGCAAGTCCACCTTCCTGCGCCTGGTGCTGCGCGAGCTGCGGCCCACGTCCGGACGCGTCTTCGTGGCCGGCAAGGAGATCAACCGCCTGGCGAACTGGAAGGTCCCGCGCCTGCGCCGCCAGGTCGGCACGGTGTTCCAGGACTTCCGCCTGCTCCCCAACAAGACCGTCACCGAGAACGTCGCGTTCGCGCTGCAGGTGATCGGCCGCTCGCGTGCCGAGATCAACAAGCTCGTCCCCGAGACCCTCGAGCTGGTGGGTCTGGAGGGCAAGGGGCACCGTCTGCCCGACGAGCTCTCCGGCGGCGAGCAGCAGCGCGTCGCCATCGCGCGCGCCTTCGTCAACCGGCCGATGATCCTCATCGCCGACGAGCCCACCGGCAACCTTGACCCGGGCACGTCGGTCGGCATCATGAAGCTCCTCGACCGCATCAACCGCACCGACACCACGGTGATCATGGCGACGCACGACGCCGGCATCGTCGACCAGATGCGCAAGCGCGTCATCGAGCTGGAGGCCGGTGAGCTCGTCCGCGACCAGTCGCGCGGCGCCTACGGCTACCAGAACTGACGCACCGACCCGATCGGACACACGACACCCATGGCCATGCGCAGCGTCTTCGCCGAGCTCGGAACGAGCCTGCGACGCAACTTCTCGATGACCGTCTCCCTCGTGGTGACGATGACGGTCTCCCTCCTCCTCGCGGCGCTCGGACTGCTCATCCAGCAGCAGGCCGACCGCACCGAGCAGTACTTCGGCGACCGCCTGCAGCTGCAGGTCAACATGTGCACCGAGAACTCCCCGAGCGAGCAGTGCATCGAGGGAGGCTCGACCGCCGAGCAGCAGACCGCCGTCCAGGACGCGCTGCGCGAGAACCCCGAGGTCCGCTCGTTCGACAAGCGGTCGCCGGAGCAGAACTTCGAGCGCGCCCAGGAGTACCTCGGCCAGACCGAGACGGGCCGCAAGCAGCTCGAGACCCTCGGACCCGACGCGTTCCCTGTCTCGTACTTCGTCACGCTCGACGACCCGCGGGAGTTCGAGGGCGTCACCAGCCAGGTGCGCGGGATGGACGGCGTGGGCAACGTCAACAGCCTGCGCGACCTGCTCGGCCCGCTGTTCCAGGCCCTGGGCATCCTGCGCTGGGCCGCGCTCGGCACCGCGCTCGTGCTGGTGATCGCCGCGATCCTGCAGGTCTCCAACACCATCCGCATGACGGCGTTCGCCCGCCGCCGCGAGATCGGCATCATGCGCCTGGTCGGTGCGTCCAGCTGGCACATCCAGGCCCCGTTCCTGCTGGAGTCGCTCGCCGCCGCGATCATCTCGGCTGCGCTCGCCTGCGGCGGCCTCGCGGCGTTCATGCACTTCGCCGTCTACGGGTACCTCAGACCGTCCCTGGGCCAGATCACCACCTGGGTGCGATGGCAGGAGGCCTTCTACGTGGGCGGCTGGATCTCGGTCCTGGCGCTCCTGTTGGCCCTCGTCCCGACGCTCGTGATGACGCGCAAGTACCTCAAGGTCTGACCGCCGCGCGGCTCTCGACCTCGACCTGACGTCGAGACTCGCCGGGGAATGCCCGGGTTTTCTGGTCCAGGTGACGTAGCGTCCTCCCGTGGCCCGACACTTCCCCCTCGGTCGGCCGCGGTCCTGGTTCGTCGTCCGCGACGGCTCCGTCCACCGTGGTCAGGCCCTGCTCGCCCTGCTCGTGACGTGCGGGCTCGTCCTGGCGATCGCCTCGCCCGGGTCGGCCGACGACCAGAAGGACAAGGTCCGCAAGAAGCAGCAGGACGTCGCCGGCCAGATCGGCGGCGCCAAGGCAAGCCTGGACCAGTCGAGCAAGCAGTACTCGCAGGCCGCGGCCGCGCTGGAGGCGGCCCAGACGTCGCTGTCCACCGCGCGCAGCCGGCTCACCACCACCCGTGGCCAGCTCGCCACCGCCAAGGCGCAGGACACCGCGATGCAGGCCAAGCTCACGCAGGCCGAGGGGCAGCTGGACGGCGCGCGCACCGCGCTCAAGAAGGGCCGCAAGAAGCTCAAGCGGGCCGAGTCCGACGTCAAGGAGTTCACGCTCGAGTCGCTGCAGAACGGCGACCCGAGCCTGCGGGCGTTCAGCGGGCTCCTGCGCGGCGAGGCGCCGAGCAAGTTCACCGAGCAGATGGTGCTGTCGGGGTCGGTAGGCGACGCCCAGCTGGCCCAGATGGACACCTTCGACGCCTCGCGCGTGATGCTGACGCTGAACGAGGAGAAGGTCGAGAAGCTTCGCGACTCGGTCAAGGCCCAGCGCAAGGCCGCCGCGGAGAACCTCGCCACCAAGGAGCGGCTCGAGGCCGAGCAGGCCGCGCAGACCGCCAAGGTCACCCAGCTCGTCGGCACCGCGTCGAAGGCCGAGACGGCCGCGGCGGCGCTCAAGCAGGACGACCTCGCCGAGCTGGGGCGCCTGGAGTCCGAGCGCAGCCGGCTGGGCAACAAGCTCAAGGCGATCGCCGCCCGCGAGCGGGCCGCCGAGAAGCGCCGCCACGCCGCGGCCGCCGCCAAGAAGCGCAAGCAGAGCAGCGGGGGAGGCGGGTCGTCCAGCGCCCCCGAGCCCGAGGAGGACACCGGCGGCGCCGGTGACGCGGCCGACGGCGGCGGGACGCTGTCGCGTCCGGTCGACGGTCCGATCACCTCGCGCTACGGCATGCGCTTCCACCCCGTGCTCAAGGTCTGGAAGCTGCACGACGGCACCGACTTCGGCGTCCCCTGCGGCACCCCGGTCAGGGCCGCCGCCGGCGGACGCGTCATCGAGAAGTACTTCAACGCCGGCTACGGCAACCGCATCATCCTGGCCAACGGCCAGATGCGCGGCAAGAGCATCGCCACCACCTACAACCACCTGTCGCGGTTCAAGGTGCGGGTGGGCCAGAAGGTCAAGCGCGGCCAGGTGATCGCCTACTCGGGCACCACCGGCTACTCCACGGGCTGCCACCTGCACTTCATGGTGCTCGAGGACGGCGACACCGTGAACCCGATGGGTTGGCTCTAACGGGCTTGCGCACCTGCGCGACAATGGACCCATGGCCAAGGAGACGGGGCGCAAGCTCATCGCGCAGAACAAGAAGGCGCGCCACGACTACCTGATCCAGGACACCGTCGAGGCGGGCATCGTCCTCACGGGCACCGAGGTCAAGTCGCTGCGCGCCGGACGTGCGTCGCTGGTCGACGGGTTCGGCGACGTCGACGGCGGCGAGATCTGGCTGCACAACGTCCACATCCCCGAGTACACCCAGGGCACGTGGACCAACCACACGACGCGTCGCAAGCGCAAGCTGCTGCTGCACAAGCACGAGATCGAGAAGATCGAGCGCAAGTCGTCGGAGTCCAGCTACACGATCGTGCCGCTCGCCCTGTACTTCAAGGACGGCCGGGCCAAGGTCGAGATCGCCGTCGCCAAGGGCAAGAAGGCCTACGACAAGCGGCACGCCCTCGCCGAGCGGCAGCTCGACCGCGAGGCCAAGGCCGAGGTGGATCGCAGGCTCAAGGGCCTGCGCTGACCGTGCAGGACCGCGACCTGCCCGACTGGGCCGCCCACCTCGGCGTCCCGGGGCTGTTCGACGTCCACGTGCACTTCCTGCCGCCCCCGATCCTGCGCAAGGTCTGGGCGTACTTCGACGCCGCCGGCCCGCTGATCGGCCGGCCCTGGACGATCACCTACCGCTGGAGCGACGACGAGCGCGTCGCGCACCTGCACGCGATGGGGGTGCGGCACTACTCGGCGCTCCCGTACGCGCACAAGCCCGGCATCGCGGGCTACCTGAACGACTGGGCCGCCGAGTTCGCCGACGCCCACCCCGAGTCGCTGCGCTCGGCCACCTTCTATCCCGAGCCCGGCGCCGGCGAGTACGTGGCCGAGGCGGTGGAGCGAGGCGTCGAGGTCTTCAAGGCGCACGTGCAGGTGGGGCAGTTCGCGCCCGACGACCCGCTGCTCGACCCCGTCTGGGACGTGCTCACCCAGACCGGACGGCCCGTCGTCCTGCACGCCGGCTCGGGCCCCGCGCCGGGCCGGTTCACCGGGGTGGACGGCGTGCGGCAGGTGCTCCGACGGTTCCCGCGGCTGCCGCTGGTCGTCGCCCACATGGGGACGCCGGAGTACGAGGAGTTCCTCGAGCTGGCCGAGCAGCACGAGCGCGTCCACCTCGACACCACGATGGTGTTCACGGACTTCACCGAGGAGTCGGCGCCCTACCCGCGCCACCTGCTGCCGCGCCTGGTCGCGCTGCAGGACAAGGTGCTGCTCGGCTCGGACTTCCCCAACATCCCGTACACCTACGCCCACCAGGTGGAGGCCCTGCAGCGCACCGGCCTCGGCGACGACTGGCTGCGCGACGTCTGCTGGCACAACGGGGTGCGCTTGTTCCCCGGCCGCGGTTGAATGGTCGGGGGGCAGGGCTCGAGCCAGGAGGTCCGCACGTGGGACACGCACGCGGCTTGCCCGACCGTCGGCAACGCGACTCCAAGACCGGACTGCTCACCGTCGAGGCGTTGGAGTCCCGGCTGTCCGAGACGGTGGCCCTGCACGACGTCGCAGCACTGTGGATCGACCTCGACGGGTTCGCCGAGATCAACGGCCGCTACGGACGCCGGGCCGGGGACGGCGCGCTCGTCGAGGTGGCCGAGAGGCTCCGTCACGCCGCCCGCCGCGGCGACCTGGTCGGACGGACGGCCGGCGACGAGTTCGTGGTGGCGCTGGTCGACGCGCCTGCGCGTCCCGAGCTCGAGCGCGCGGTGTCGCGGTTGCGTGACTCGATCCGGGCGCCGATGCTCGTCGGCGGGCAGCAGGTCCAGCTGACGGCGACGGTCGGCGTCGCCACCTCGACCGCGGGCGCCATGAGCATCGAGGACCTCCTGCAGCAGGCCGACGCCGCCAAGTCCGCGGCGAAGCTCGAGGGGTTCGACCGGCACGCCTTCTTCGACCCCGACGTCGAGGAGGCCGCGGTGGTGCGCGGACGCGGACGCCAGCGACTCGCGGTCGCGCTGCGCGACCGCGCCTTCCGCCTGGACTACCAGCCGATCGTCGACGTGGCGACGGGCGGGACGGCCGTGGTGGAGGCGCTGCTGCGGGGGCAGCGCGACGGCGAGGACGTCGTCGCCGAGGACTTCATCGCGATCGCCGAGGACACCGGGCAGGTCCGTGCCCTCGGACAGCTGGCCATGGAGCTGGTCACCCACGACATGCTGCGCCTCGACCAGAGCGTGACCACCGCGGGCATGCGGGTGGCGCTGAACCTGTCGCCGAGCGAGCTGGGCGAGCGCGACTTCGTCGACCGGCTGCTCGCGTGGGAGGTGCCGGGCGGCTACGAGCGACTCGTCGTCGAGGTCACCGAGTCGGTGTCGCTCGAGAAGGGCAGCCGCGGGTACGACACGCTGCTGCTCCTGCGGCGGCTGGGGGCCACCGTGAGCATCGACGACTTCGGCACCGGGTACTCGAGCCTGGGCATCCTCGACAGCCTGCAGCCGGCCCTGATCAAGATCGACCGCTCGCTCCTCGTGCGCGGACGCGCCGGTCACCGGTCCCGCGACCTGCTCGCCGCCACCGTCCAGATGATCCACGCGCTCGGCGCCCGAGCGGTCCTCGAGGGCGTCGAGACGCCCGGTGACGAGCAGCTGGCCACCGAGCTGGGAGTCGACCTCCTGCAGGGGTACGGGGTGGCCGAGCCCATGCCGGTCGACGACCTCGCCGCCTGGGTCGTGCAGCACCCGTCGGAATAGGGCGTGCGCCGAGACGGTTGTGACGGGTACGCTGCGAGAGCAGTGCACAACGCAGTGTCGAACAACTACAGAGGGGCTGATCGGTTTCGACTTCGGTCGTGGCGGTCAGGAGAAGCGGGTCGAGAAGCCAAGGTCATCTCGTAAACGTTCCTTGGAAACCAACAAGTGCCGATAACAGTCGCACTTCGTTCGCCCTCGCCGCCTGAGCGGCCGGTGAACCGTCAGACCGGATGTGTCTCCGTTCCGGAGCCTGGCGTCATCTAGGAGACTTGCTGCTCACGTCCGGTCGCGGGGCGTGAGTGGGACATCAACAGCGACTGAGCCTGTCGGTGACGTGTCCGTCCGAGCACCGGGGCTGAGAACAGCGATCTGACGGACTGCACCCGGAGAAGACCTGAACGGACGTCGAAGGACGCGGGTTCGATTCCCGCCAGCTCCACCAGTCCACCCCCTGTGCACCCGACGCGTCGCCCCACCGGCGGCGCGTCTCGTGCGTTCACAGGCACCTCCCAGCGCGGACCGGTGGGGGTCACAGGTCGGGGCCCGAGGGTATGACCCATGTCTGCCACCACCCTGCAACGGCCGCCCGCCGCACCCCCTGCCCCGGCCGCCGCGCCGCCCGCAAACCAGCCGCGCTGGGCACGCCCCCTGTTCTGGACGCTGATCGCCGCGACGACGGCGCTGTACGTCATCGGGCTGTCGCAGTCCGGCACGGCCAACGACTTCTACGCCGCGGCGGTGAAGTCGGGCACCGAGTCGTGGAAGGCGTGGCTGTTCGGGTCGCTGGACTCCTCCAACGCGATCACCGTCGACAAGCCGCCCGCGTCGCTGTGGGTGATGGTGCTGTCGGCACGGATCCTCGGCTTCTCGTCGTTCTCCATGCTGCTGCCGCAGGCGCTGATGGGCGTCGGCACGGTGGCACTGGTGCACGGCGCGGTCAAGCGCTGGTCCGGGCCCGCGGCCGGGCTGCTCGCGGGGCTGGCCGTCGCGCTGACGCCCGTCGCCGCGCTGATGTTCCGCTTCAACAACCCCGACGCCGCCCTGGTGCTGCTGATGACGGCTGCCGCCTACTGCGTGGTGCGGGCGATCGACTCCACCTCGTCGGCCGGACGCTCGCGGGCTCTGCGCTGGATGCTGCTGGCCGGCACCGCGATCGGCTTCGCGTTCCTGACCAAGATGGCCCAGGGCCTGCTGGTGCTGCCGGCGTTCGGGCTCGTCTACCTGCTGGCCGCGAGCACGAGCGTCCGCGCGCGCATCGGCCACCTGCTGGCCGCGACCGCCGCGATGGTCGTCTCGGCCGGCTGGTTCATCGCGCTCGTCGAGCTGTGGCCGGCGGCGTCGCGCCCCTACATCGGCGGCTCGACGAACAACTCCCTGTGGGAGCTCGCGGTGGGCTACAACGGCCTGGGCCGCATCCTCGGCGGGAGCGGCAACGGCGGCGGCGGGGGAGGCGGCGGGCAGAACTCGATGTTCGGCGGCTCCACCGGCATCACCCGCATGTTCGGCACCGCGTTCGGCGCGCAGGTCTCCTGGCTGGTCCCGGCCGCGCTGGTCGCGCTGGTGGCCGGACTGCTCCTGACGCGCCGCGCCACCCGCACCGACCGGACCCGTGCGGCCCTGGTGCTGTGGGGCTCGTGGCTCCTGGTCACCATGGCCGTCTTCTCGTTCATGTCGGGCACGATCCACCCGTACTACGCGGTGGCCCTCGTCCCCGCGATCGGCGCCCTCGTCGGCATCGGCGGCAGCTTCCTGTGGGCCCACCGCGACGACCACGTCGCGCGCGGAGCTCTGGCTCTGATGATCTTCGCCTCGTCGGTCTGGGGCTTCCACCTGATGACACGCGACGCGAGCGGCTGGATGACCTGGCTCGCCTGGACCATGCTCGTCGGCGGCTGGGCCTCGGCGATCGTGCTCGCCTTCTCGACCGACCGGCTCAAGAAGGTCGCCGTCGTCGCGGTGGTGGTCGGCGCGCTGTTCTCGGTGGCCGGCACCACCGCCTTCACCGCGGCCACCGTCACGTCGGGACACACCGGCTCGACGCCGACGGCGGGTCCCGCGTCGGCCGGCCAGGGCGGCATGGGCGGGGGCATGGGCGGCGACCAGTCGTCCAGCACCGAGCTGACCACCCTGCTGGAGGGCACGACGAGCCGCTGGGCGGCGGCCACCGTCGGCTCGCAGTCGGCGGCCGGCTACATCCTGAGCACCGACGTCGCCGTGATGGCCATCGGCGGGTTCAGCGGGAGCGACGACTCGCCGACGCTCGCGCAGTTCAAGCAGTACGTGGCCGACGGCGACGTCGCCTACTTCGTCTCCGGCGGGCAGGGAGGTCGCGGCGGCGGTCCCGGGGGCGGCGGCAGCTCGTCCGGCAGCGAGATCACCGCGTGGGTCGAGGCCACCTTCACCGCGACCACGGTCGGAGGGACCACGGTCTACGACCTCTCGTCCTGAGGGATGGACAGATGCCCCGTCGAGTCCGACGATTCCCCCAAACAAGGGACGTCGAGGCCCTCGACGGGGCATTCTGTCGTCAGGACTGACGAGGAGGAAGCAGCCCGATGCCTGTTCGCGTGGGGGGTGCGCTGGGGCGCACGCTTGCCGGCGCGATGCAGCGCGCCCAGGGCGGCGACGCGCTCACCGTGGTCGGTGAGCTCAAGGGCGTCCTCAACGGGCTCGGCGGCGAGGTCTCGCACGAGCGCGCGGCCACCGAGTACGTCCTCGCTGTCGCGCACCTGATGGCCGGCAACCTCGAGCAGGCCCTCCGTGCCGCCGACGCGTGCGTCGGCATCGGCGAGAGCCTGCACGAGCGTGGCTGGGCGGCCAACGCCCTGAGCCTGCGGGCGGTGGCCCTCGAGCGGCTCGGACGGGCGGCGGAGTCCATCGACGACCTGGTGCGGTGCGAGTACGAGACCCGGAGGTCGACCGACCCGGGGCTCGTCGCCTGGGCCCACGCCGGTCTCGGCACCGCCTACGAGGAGCTGCGGCTGTTCGAGCTCGCGGCGCCGCACTACCAGCGGACCTCCGCGCTGCGGGCCGACCCGCTCGAGTTCCCCGACTCCCAGTTGATCGACGAGCTCAGCCTCGCGTCGGTGCACGCCATCTGGGCCCGTGAGATCGCGATGCTCGCGAGCACACGGACGAGCCACGAGCGCGACGTCGTCCGGCTGCGTCGCACCGCCGTCGAGCACGCCCGCCGGGCCATCGGGCTGCGGTCGCCGTCGTCCTTCCCGCACCTCGTGCTGCAGGCACGCTTGCTTCTGGCCGCCAACGACTGGGACGCCGAGCCCGCCGCGCGTCTCGCCGAGCTGCGCGAGCTGCGCCGCGAGTTCGGCGCGGCCGAGGACGACGCCAACACCGTCGAGTGCACGGCGACGCTGGCCGAGGTGCTGGCGGCGTCCGGGGACGTCGAGGCCGCCGCGGCCGAGGCCCGCCGCGCGGTGGACGTCCTCACCCCCGACGCCGACACCAGCCTCGACCGGTACGTGCGCTGGGTCGCGCTGACCGTCCAGGACGCCGAGGGGGACGGCTGGGCGTCGTCCGGCCTGGCGTTCGGCGCCACCGTCGCCCGCGGCTGGTGGGCCCAGCGCGAGAACCGGCTGGAGATGATGCGCGCCGCGATCGTCGGGTACGCCCGCTACCAGATGAGCGAGGGTGACCGCCGTGCCGCCCGGGAGGACCCGCTCACCGGCCTGGGCAACCGTCGGGCGTTCGACGAGTGGCTCGCCTCGGACGAGGCGCACTCGGTGCCGAGCACGCTGCTGCTGTTCGACGTCGACCGGCTGAAGCGGGTCAACGACACCTGGGGCCACGAGGCCGGCGACGACCTGCTCTCGGTGTTCGCCGGGCTCCTCGTGGAGAACACCCGCGAGGTCGACCTCACGCTGCGGCTCGGCGGCGACGAGTTCGTCATCGTGCTGCGCGACTCCGCCCGCGAGGACGGCACGCTCGTGGCCGACCGGATCTCGCTCGCGCTCGACGCGCTCACCCACGACCAGGACCGCCCGCACCTGGCGCTCATGTCGGCCAGCCTGGGCATCGCCAGCACCCACGAGGGCCTGGACGTCGACCGCCTGCTCAGCACCGCCGACACGCGCATGTACGAGGTCAAGCACCGCAGGAGGCGCCGCAGCGACGACCTGGCGGCGGGCTGAGCCCTCAGCCGCGGCGGCTCCGTAGGTAGTCGCTCACGACGTACTCGCCGAGCCGGTCCAGGCTGGGCGCGAACACCCGTCCTCCGTTGCGTCGGGCCACGGCGCCGACGAACCGGGCGAGTCCGGGGTCGTCCCCGAGCAGGAAGAAGTTCATCGTCGCGCCCATGCGGGTCATCGCGTCGACCTCGCCGAGCGTGGCGCGCAGCGTCTCCTGCGTGGTGGGCCAGGAGAAGAACGGGTTGCCGTCGGGCTCGAGGTGGGCCGTGGGCTCGCCGTCGGTGACGACGAGGACCACCGGCTCGGCCTCGGGGTGACGACGCAGGTGGCGGCCGGCGAGCTGCAGGGCGTGGTGCAGGTTCGTGCCCTGCTCGTACGACGGCTCGCGCGAGGCCAGCTCGGTGTCGGTGAGGCGGTGCGCCATCCGCGAGAACCCGATGATCTGCAGCGCGTCGGTGCGAAACCGGGTGCTGATCAGGTGAGACAGCGCCAGCGCCGTCTGCTTCATCGGTCCCCAGCGGTCCTCCTGGACCATCGAGAACGACAGGTCGACGCACAGGGCGACCGCCGCGACCGTGCGGTGCTCGGTCTCCTCGACGCTGAAGTCGTCGGGGTCGAGACGCAGCCGGCCGTCGAGGGGACGGCCGCTGCCCGCGGTGCGCAGGACGGCGTTGCGGACGGTGCCGACGGCGTCGAGCGGGCGCTCGTCGCCGAAGTTCCACGGCAGGCTCGCGCCGGTGCGGTCGTCCGCGGCGCCCGGCCGGTGCAGGCTGTGGTCGCCGCGCGACTGGGAGTCGAGGTCGTCGAACACGCGGCGCAGCGCCGACTCGCCGAGACGCCGCAGCGCCTTGGGCGTCAGGCTCAGCTCGCCACCGTCGCGGTGGAGGTATCCCTGTCGCTCCAGCTCGCGCTCGAGCTCGCGCAGGGCCCGCAGGTCCTGGACGGCCGCGGGGGTGAGCTGGCGCTCCAGGGCGTCGACGTCGACGTCGTCCAGCGACGCGCCGCCGTAGTCCTGGGACAGCTGCGCCTCCAGCTGCTCGAGGTCGGACAGGTCCGCGACGGCGCCCACGGCGTCGCCGTACCCCATCGGCTCGCCGTCCGGGTCGCCCTGGCCGTCGACGCGACCACGTCCGCGCATCATGCCCGGACGCAGGCCGTGCAGGTTGTCCTGCAGCTGGGAGAGCTGGGACTGCAGGTCGACGTCGTCGCCCATCGCGTCCTGCATCAGCTGCGAGAGCTCCTCGCGCTGCTCGGGGGTGAGCGAGCGCATCAGCCGGTCGGCCGCGGCCTGACGGCGGGCGAGGAGGTCGATCAGGTCGTCGGTGTCCTGGGGCTGCTCGGGGAAGAACTCCCCGTGCTGCTCCATGAACCGCTCGAACTGCTCGGTGGTGTCCTGGCCCCGGGCGTGGGCCGCGAGCAGCTGGTTGAGGTCGGCGAGCATGTCGCGCACGGCCTGCATGGCCTCGGGGTCGCCGCCCTCGAGGGCCTGCTTCATGCCGGCGAACTGGGCGTCGAGCACCTCGCGCTTGAGCAGGTCCTTGATCGAGTCGAAGATCTGCCTGGCCTCGTCGGAGGCCCACTGGTAGTCGGCGAGCTCACGGACGGCGCTCGCGGTGTCGGGCGGGAGCTCGGCGAGCTCCATCTCGGCCATCCGGGCGGCGTCGTCGTCGGCGCGGCTCGCGAGCTCGTCGGTCTCGGCGGCGAGCGCCTGGTCGAGCGCGGCGCGGACGGTGTCGAGCGTGCCGCCGAGGTTGCCGCGGCGCTCGAGCATCTCGCGCCGCTCGCGCAGGCGGCGACGCATCTCCTGCAGCCCGTCGCGTCCGGACGCGCCGCGGTCGAGCAGCCGGTCGATCGCGCTGCGCAGGTCGGACCCGGCGAGCACGTCCTTGCCGATCTGGTCGACGGCGTCGCGCACGTCGAACGGCGGCTTGAGCGGGTCGGGCCCGCCGCGCCACGACCCGTAGCGGTGGCCCCGCCCCCGGTACGGCATCAGGCCCCGTAGACCGTGCGCCCGTCGACCTCGTCCTTGGCGAGGCGCCGCGTCAGGTGCAGCCCCTCCAGGACGAACTCGACCGCGGCCGCGGCCTGGCCGGGGGAGACGGTGTCCTCCTCGACGCCGAGACGGTCCAGGACCGTCGCGAGGCCGGAGACGGCGCCCATCTGCTCCAGGAGCGACGAGCCGGGCACCAACGGGCCGGTCTCGATGATCTCGCCGTCGGCGAAGCGCTCGGTGAAGGCGGTGAGGTCGAGGCCGCCGAGGCGCTGCCGGAACGTGTCGACGGTGGCGACGCGCAGCAGGTGCCACAGCACCTCGTCCTCGCGTCCCTCCTCGCCCATCTCGAACTCGACCTTGCCGCGCAGCGCCGGCACCACGTCGGGCAGGTCGGAGACGCGGGTGACCGGCGGCTCCTCGCCCGACAGCGCGGAGCGACGCAGGGCCGCGGCGGACGCCTCCTCGGCGGCCGCGATCGCAAACCGGGCCGAGACGCCCGAGCGCTGGTCGACGGCGCTGGAGCCGCGCAGCTCGTAGACGAACCGGGCGAGCACCTCGAGCACGTGCCGCGGCACCTCGGCGACGACCTCGGCCTCCTGCGCGATCAGCGCCACCTCGTCCTGCACGTCGTCGAGGTAGTGGGTGCGGATCTCGGCCCCGAACCGGTCCTTGAGCGGGGTGATGATGCGGCCGCGGTTGGTGTAGTCCTCGGGGTTGGCCGACGCGACGACGATGACGTCGAGCGGCAGCCGCAGCGCGTACCCGCGCACCTGCAGGTCGCGCTCCTCGAGGATGTTGAACAGGCCGACCTGGATGCGCTCGGCGAGGTCGGGCAGCTCGTTGAGGCCGAAGATGCCGCGGTTGGTGCGGGGGAGCAGGCCGTAGTGGATGGTCTCGGGGTCGCCCAGCGTGCGGCCCTCGGCGATGCGCACGGGGTCGACGTCGCCGATCAGGTCGCCGACGCTGGTGTCGGGCGTCGCGAGCTTCTCGCCGTAGCGGTCCTCGCGGTGCAGCCAGGTGACGGGCAGGTCGTCGCCGAGCTCGGCGATGCGACGACGGGTGGCGTCGGTGAGCGGGGCGAGCGGGTGCTCGCGCAGCTCCGAGCCCTCGACGACGGGCGTCCACTCGTCGAGCAGGCCGACGATGCTGCGCATGAGGCGGGTCTTGCCCTGGCCGCGCTCGCCCAGCAGGACGACGTCGTGGCCGGCGAGCAGGGCGCGCTCCATGGCGGGGACGACCGAGTCCTCGAACCCGACCATGCCGGGGAACGTGGGCTCGCCGGCGCGGAGCCGGGCGACGAGGTTGGCGCGCACCTCGGCCTTGACCGAGCGGGGCTCGGCGCCGCTCGCACGGAGCTCGCCGAGGGTGCTGATGGAGGGGGCGGGGGAGGTGGGGATGTCGGTTCCGACCATGGCCTCGACCGTACGCCTTGCCGTGTAAAGGTTCCGATGACTATTATTGCTTCAGGTCATCTCGACCTTTACTCAGACGTCGGAGGTGGTGGCCGTGCCCGCCGAGGTCGACCTCGCCGTCTCCACCGTGATCTTCGCGCTCCGCCAGAGCGACGACGGCGCGTCCTCGTCTCTGTGGATCCCGCTCGTCCGCCGCATCCGCGAGCCCTACGAGGGACGGTGGGCGCTGCCCGGGGGACCGCTCGAGGACGGCGAGAGCCTCGACGACGCCGCGCGCCGCAACCTGGTGGCCACCACGGCGCTGAGCCCGACGTACCTCGAGCAGCTGTACTCGTTCGGCACGCCCGACCGCTCGCCGGGCGCCCGCGTCGTCTCGATCGTCTACTGGGCGCTCGTGCAGCCCGAGGAGGCGGCGGCCACCGTCGAGGACGACAACGTCCGCTGGTTCGAGGCCGAGCAGGTCATGGGCCTGGCCTTCGACCACGACGCGATCGTGGCCTACGCGCTGTGGCGGCTGCGGACCAAGGTCGAGTACACCCGCCTCGCCCACGCCTTCCTGGGCGAGGAGTTCACCCTGGCGCAGCTGCGACAGGTCTACGAGGTCGTGCTGCAGCAGCGGCTCGACCCCGCCAACTTCCGGCGCCAGGTGGAGGCCGACGGCACCGTCGTCGCCACCGGGCGCTTCCTCACCGGCGGGCGGCACCGGCCGCCCCGTCTGTACCGCTACGCACCTCAGGAGACGTCATGAGTGCACCGTCCGTCGACACCACCATCCGCAGCGGCGCGAGCACGTGCGACACCGACCTCGCGAGCGGTCCGTGGGTCTTCGACCTCGCCGCGCCGACGTACGGCCCCGGCGCGTCCGTCGCCGACCCGGTCCCGGCGGGCACGCCGCGCCAGGGGGAGCTGCCGCAGGCCTACCGCGACGCCTCGCCCGACGAGCTCGACGCCCGCATCGTCGCGGCCAAGCAGACGCTGGGGGAGCGCGTCGTGGTGCTCGGGCACTTCTACCAGCGTGACGAGGTGGTGCGGTACGCCGACTTCGTGGGTGACTCCTTCCAGCTCGCCAACGCCGCGCTGACGCGTCCCGACGCCGAGGCGATCGTGTTCTGCGGCGTGCACTTCATGGCCGAGACCGCCGACGTCCTGTCGCGCCCTGACCAGCAGGTGGTGCTCCCCAACCTCGCGGCCGGCTGCTCGATGGCCGACATGGCCGACGAGGACTCGGTGCTGGAGTGCTGGGAGGAGCTGTGCGACCTCTACGGCACCGAGCCCGACGCCGACGGCCGCGTGCCCGTCATCCCCGTGACGTACATGAACTCCTCGGCCGCGCTCAAGGCGTTCTGCGGCGAGCGGGGCGGCATCGTGTGCACCTCGTCCAACGCCGCGACGGTGCTGGAGTGGGCCTTCGAGCGCGGGCAGCGGGTGCTGTTCTTCCCCGACCAGCACCTCGGTCGCAACACCGCCAAGGCGATGGGCGTCCCGCTGGAGCAGATGCCCACCTGGAACCCGAACAAGCCGCTCGGCGGCAACGACGAGGCCACGCTGACGGACGCCAGGGTGCTGCTGTGGCACGGCTTCTGCTCGGTGCACAAGCGGTTCACCGTCGCGCAGGTCGACAAGGCCCGCGCCGAGCACCCCGGCGTCCAGGTGATCGTGCACCCCGAGTGCCCGATGCCGGTCGTCGACGCCGCCGACGCGGCCGGCTCCACCGACTACATCGTCAAGGCCATCGCGGCGGCCGAGCCCGGCTCGACGTTCGCGATCGGCACCGAGGTCAACCTGGTCAACCGGCTCGCGCAGGAGCACCCCGAGCACACGATCTTCTGCCTCGACCCGGTGATCTGCCCCTGCTCGACCATGTACCGGATCCACCCCGGCTACCTGGCCTGGGTGCTCGAGGCGCTGGTGGACGGCGAGGTGCTCAACCGCATCGAGGTGGCGGCCGACGTCGCCGCGCCTGCCCGCGTCGCGCTCGAGCGGATGCTGGCGGCCAGGCCGTGAGGGTCCTGGTGGTCGGCAGCGGCATCGCCGGCCTGACCTGCGCGCTGGAGGCGGCGGCGCACCACGACGTCACCGTGGTCACCAAGGCCGGCGTGGCCGACGGCGCCACGCGCTGGGCGCAGGGCGGCGTCGCCGTCGTCTGGGACGCCGACGGGGCCGGTGGCGACGACACCGTCGCCTCGCACGTCGCCGACACCCTGGCCGCCGGCGACGGGCTGTGCGACCCGACCGCCGTCGAGGTGCTGTGCGCCGAGGGACCGTCCGCCGTGGCCGGCCTGGTGCGCCGCGGCGTCGACTTCGACCGTGACGGCGCCGCGTACGCGCGCGGCACCGAGGCCGCGCACTCGGCCGCGCGGGTGCTGCACGCCGGCGGCGACGCGACGGGTGCCGCCATCGAGCTCGCGCTCGTCGAGGCGCTGCGACGCTCCGGCGTCGAGGTCGTCGAGCACACCGCGGTGGCCGACCTGGTCGTCCGCGACGGCGCGGTCGTGGGCGTGCGCACCGACCGCGGCGACGAGCTCTCGGCCGACGCGGTGGTGCTGGCGACCGGTGGTGCGGGGCAGCTCTACCCGTTCACCACCAACCCCTCGGTGGCCACCGGCGACGGGCTGGCCGCCGCGCTGCGGGCCGGCGCCGTGGTGGGCGACCTCGAGATGTACCAGTTCCACCCCACGATGCTGGCCGTCCCCGGTGGGGCGCTGATCTCCGAGGCGGTGCGCGGCGAGGGCGCCGTGCTCCGCGACGCCCGCGGCAGCCGTTTCATGACCGCCGTCGACCCGCGTGCCGAGCTCGCGCCCCGCGACGTCGTCGCCCGCGCCATCGCCCGGACCATGGCCGAGCAGGGCGGCGCGCCCGTCGTCCTCGACGCCACCGCTCTCGGCGCCGAGCACCTGGCGCGCCGGTTCCCCGGCCTCACGGCGCAGTGCGCGTCGCACGGCCTGGACTGGGCCCGCGAGCCCGTCCCGGTGGCCCCGGCCGCGCACTACTGGATGGGCGGCGTGCGCACCGACCTCGACGGACGCACCTCGCTGCCCGGCCTGCTGGCCGTCGGCGAGGTGGCCCGCACCGGCGTCCACGGCGCCAACCGGCTGGCGTCCAGCTCGCTGCTCGAGGGCGCCGTGTTCGGCACCCGCTGCGCCCGCGCGCTCGACGAGCCGTGGCGCGAGCCCGACGTCGTCGACGTCGAGGTCGTGGCGCTGGGCGGCGGCGACGAGCCGCTGACGCGCGAGGCCCTGCAGGACGTGATGTGGACCGGTGCGGGGCTGGTCCGCGACGCCGACGGGCTGGCCGCCGCCGCCGCGGTGCTCGACGGTGCGGTCGCGGCGTCCGACCACCTCGAGGACCACAACCTGCTCGACCTCGGTCGTGCCCTCGTCGCCGGCGCCACGCTCCGCGAGGAGAGCCGCGGGGCGCACCACCGCAGCGACGCCCCGGGCCACACGGTGGGCGCGGCCCGGCCCACCTACCTGGTGGCCAAGGACGTGGCCCCGTGCTGACGCAGGCGGCCGTCGACGACGTCGTGACGCGCGCGCTGGCCGAGGACGCCCCCTGGGGCGACCTCACCTGCGAGGCGCTCGTGCCCGAGGATGCCCGCGCCGACGCCGCGCTCGTCGCCCGCGAGCCGGGCACGCTGGCCGGCGTCGACGTGTTCGCGCGCGTGATGGACCTCGTCGGGGGAGTGTCGACCACCGTGCTCGTCCACGACGGCGACGTGTTCGCGGCCGGCGACGTGATCGCGCGCGTCGAGGGCACGGCCCGGTCGGTGCTGCGGGCCGAGCGGGTGGCGCTCAACCTCGTCCAGCGGATGAGCGGCATCGCGACGCTGACGGCCGCGCACGTCGCCGCCGTCGCCGGCACGCGCGCCCGGATCGCCGACACCCGCAAGACGACGCCGGGCCTGCGTGCGCTGGAGCGCCACGCCGTGCGCTGCGGGGGCGGCAGCAACCACCGGTTCAGCCTGTCCGACGCCGTGATGGCCAAGGACAACCACCTCGCGGTGCTCGCCGCCGCGGGCGTCGGGCTCACCGAGGCCCTGCGCGCCGCCCGCGCGCGCATCCCGCACACGGCGCACCTGGAGGTCGAGGTCGACCGCCTCGACCAGGTCGAGGACGTGCTGGCCGCCGGCGTCGACACGATCATGCTCGACAACTTCTCGCTGCCCGATCTCGTCGCCGGCGTCGGGCAGGTGGCGGGGCGAGCCCTCGTGGAGGCCAGCGGCGGCATCAGCCTGGAGACGGTGGCCGCGGTCGCCGCCACCGGGGTCGACGTGATCTCGGTGGGCGCCCTCACCCACGCCGCGCGGGCCCTCGACCTCGGCCTCGACGTCACCACCCGGCCGTGATCTACGCCGACGCCGCCGCGACGACGCCCGTCCGCCGTGAGGTGCTCGAGGCGATGTGGCCCTACCTGACGGGCACGTTCGGCAACGCGTCCAGCCACCACGCCTACGGCGAGGCCGCCGCGGCCGGGCTCGCCGACGCGCGGGCCCGGGTCGCCGCGCAGCTGGGGTGCAGACCGGCCGAGGTCGTCCTCACCGGTGGCGGCACCGAGGCCGACAACCTCGCCGTCAAGGGCATCGCCCTGGCGTCCCCGCGCGGGCGGCACGTCGTGGTCTCGGCGATCGAGCACCCCGCGGTCGCCGAGTCCGTGGCCTACCTGGAGCGCCTGCACGGGTTCGAGGTCACCCGGGTGGGCGTCGACGCCACCGGCACCGTCGACCCCGACGACGTCGCGGCCGCCCTGCGCGACGACACCACGCTGTGCACGGTGATGACCGCCAGCAACGAGGTGGGCA
>NZ_JBMGQR010000027.1:0-49103 GCF_049059935.1 Solicola agrisoli
TCACGCCCATGCAGCACCGCTGGGAGCGCTGGCTGACCACCGCCGAGGACGAGGTGCCGAGGATGCGCGAGCACGCCGCGAACGCGCCGAGCGTCGAGGACCAGGCCAAGAACGCCCGCGACCGCGCCCAGGGCGCCTCGCAGGACGGCTCCACCCGCACCACGCAGCACGACGTGGTCACCCAGACCAACCAACAGCACCCCACCCAAGGAGGACGTCGATGATCACCACCGACGACGCACGGACCCTGATGAACGGCGGCGGCAACGTCGTCGAGACCGACGGCACCAAGATCGGGAAGATCGGCCAGATCTTCCTCGACGACCACACCGGCGAGCCCGAGTGGGTCACCGTCAGCACGGGCATGTTCGGCACCGCCGAGTCGTTCGTGCCGCTGAGCTCGGCCACCGCGTCGGGCAACGACCTGACCGTCTCGTTCGACAAGGCGACGGTGAAGGACGCTCCCCGCGTCGACGCCGACGGCCACCTGGAGCCGAAGGACGAGCAGGAGCTCTACACGTACTACGGCGTCGACGGCGGCAGCGACCGCGAGGACGGGGTCGACCGCCAGGACGACGTCACGAACGTCCCGACCGGCGTCACCGGCGGAGCGCAGGACGACTCCACGCACCCCGACAACGCCACCGACCGCGACGAGCGCGGCGTCGAGTCCGACCCCGCGTCGCGCGGCGCCGGCCACGACACGTCGGGCCCGGACACCGACGACGCGATGACCCGCTCGGAGGAGCAGCTCCGCGTCGGCACGCAGACGCAGGAGACCGGCAAGGCCCGCCTGCGCAAGTACGTCGTCACCGAGAACGTCACGCAGACCGTGCCGGTCTCGCACGAGGAGGTGCGGATCGAGCGCGAGCCGATCACGGACGCCAACCGCGGCGACGCCACCTCCGGTGGCGACATCACCGAGGAGGAGCACGAGGTGACGCTGCACGCCGAGCGTCCCGTCGTCGACAAGCAGGCCGTTCCCGTCGAGCGAGTGCGCATGGACACCCGTACCGTCACCGAGGACGCCCAGGTCGACGAGACGCTCCGCAAGGAGCAGATCGAGACCGAGGGCACCACCGACGGCGACGTCGACACCGACCGCTGATACCCCGGGGCCGCGGGGCGCTCACGCAGCGTCCCGCGGCCCCGCCCGTCTTCCCCCACACCACAGGAGAACCGATGAGCCCCGACGAGAACGCAGGGTCGAGCAAGCTGACCCGCGACCACGACGACCATGACGAGCGCCATGGACACGACCATGACGACGCCAACGGCCGTCGCGCCAGCCGCAAGGAGGTCGTCGACCACGAGCAGGACGAGCACGGCGGCATCAAGATCGGGTCGGCCTTCTTCGGCTGGCTGACCGCCACCGGCATGACGATCATCCTCACCGCGGTCCTCGCCGCCGCCGGCACCGCCGTCGGCGTGGCCAGCGACACCAACGTCGACCAGGTCACCCAGCAGGCCTCCAGCAGCTCGAGCACCATCGGCATCGTCGGCGGCATCGTGCTGCTCGTCATCCTGCTCGTCGCCTACTACTGCGGCGGCTACGTCGCCGGCCGCATGGCCCGCTTCAACGGCCTCAAGCAGGGTCTCGCGGTCTGGCTGTGGGCCGTCGTCATCGCGGTCGTCGTCGCCGTCGTCGGCGCGATCGCCGGCTCGAAGTACGACGTCCTGTCGACGCTGAACAGCTTCCCGCGCATCCCCGTCTCGACCAGCGACCTGACGACCGGCGGCATCATCGCGCTCGTCGCCGTCGCGGTGGCGGCCCTCGTCGGCGCCCTCCTCGGTGGGCTCGCCGGCATGCGCTTCCACCGCAAGGTCGACAGGACCGGCCTCGGACGCTGACCGGGCACCCTCGACACGCAGCTGTCCCCGGAGCCCGGTGGCACGTCGTCACCGGGCTCCGCCCTCTCACCTGGACCGCACCATGAAGCTCTACCTCCACACCTGGACCGTGCTCGCCGCCGTCTGCGCGGCGCTCGGAGTCCTCCTCGCCGTCGCGATGCTGCCCCCGGGCCTCGTCGTGGTCGTCAGCCTGATGGTCGTGGGCGGCGTGCTCGTCCTCACCGACCTGCCGTCCCAGACGGCACGGGACCGCCGGCCTCTCACGCTGCGGCGCAGGCTGGGCCTCGCCGGGCTTCTCGCCTCCGCGGCCCTGGCCCTGTGCGGATGGGGTGCCCTGATGGGGGCGCTCGCCGGCCTGCTGCTCCTCGTGCTCGCCGTCACGGCGGCACCGCTGGCGGTCGACGCCGCGTGGGGCACGCGTCGGCGCCGCCCGTCCGAAGGTGCCGAGCAGGCTCCGGTGGAGCCGTCGCCCGCCCCACGGGCCGTCGCCGTCGAGCGGGCCGTCCGCGAGCACGTGGGCCTGGCTGTCGGGTCGTGGAGCGACGACGACCTCTGCCGCGCCTGGCGCGCGAGCTTCGTCCGGCTGCAGCGCTCGACCCCGCCCGGGCGGGCCGTCATCGCCATCGAGCGGCAGATCTACCTCGACGAGATCGAGCGCCGCTACCCGCACGGGTTCGAGACGTGGATGCGCACCAACCCCCGTGCCGCCAGCGACCCGAAGCGCTACCTCGGCGCGGCCTGAGTCGCCACGCGCGAGAACCGAGCAGCCAGGACCTGGCACGCGTCGACGAGCTCGGGTGGCTCCACCGCCGTCAGGTCGGTGTCGAACGTCGCGAGCAGCCCCGCCACCCCCGCCCACGACCACGCACCGACCGTCAGGCGGCAGCGGCCCTCGTCGAGGCGCTCGACCACGGAGCCGCCCGGCGCGTACTGGGCGACGACGCCGGCGGGCAGGCCCATCTCCACCGAGCCGCGGCACGGCCACGCGGCGGGGGTGTCACCGCGGTCGGGCTCGGTCATGACGGAGGCGGCCACGTCGGGCGTCGGCAGTGCACGTCGCTCGAACGGCCGGCCTGTCGGGGCGAGCGGGTGGACGCGGTCGAGCCGGAACGTGCGCCAACGGTCCTCGACCGCCACGAACGCAACCAAGTACCAGCGGCCCGCCCACGTCACGAGGTGGTGCGGCTCGACGCTCAGGGGCTCGACGAAGTCGGGGTCCTGAGGATCCACCCGGCGTCCGTCGGGTGTCAGCAGGTCGAGGCGGAGCACGTGCGCGTTGCGGACGGCGTGCCCGACGGCCCGCAGCGTGGACGCGTCGATGGGCGGACCGGGGAACTCCCACCAGTTGCGCAGCGTCGTCAGGTGCATCGCGTCCACGTCGGCGCGCAGGTGTGCCGGCATCACCTGGCGGACGCTGGTCAGCGCGCGAGCCAGCGCGTCGTCGATCCCGGTGACGCTGGACGGTGCCGTCCGCAGCGCGACGGCGATCGCCAGTGCCTGCTCGTCGTCCAGCAGCAACGGCGGCAGCGTGCTCCCGTCGCCCAGCCGGTACCCGCCGTCCGGCCCCTTGACCGCCTGCACCGGGTAGCCGAGGTCGCGCAGCGTCTCGACGTCGCGGCGCAGCGTCCGTGGGCTCACCGCCAGACGGTCGGCGAGCTCGGGCCCCGGCCAGGTGCGGCGGGCACCGAACAGCGACAGCAGGGTGAGGAGCCGTCCGGACGTCTGGGCCATGTGGTCATCGTCGCGCAGGTGGCGGTCATCATAGGGCCGCTACCGGTGCGAGCCTGCCTCCACGATTCCCGACCCAAGGACTTCACCATGCTCGACCGCTCCGGCTCTCGCATCGACCACCTCAACGTCGCCGTCCCCGACCTCGCCGCCGCGGTGGCCTTCTACGAGCCCGTGCTCGCCTCGATCGGCATCACCACGATCCTGGCGATCCCGGCCGACCCGGGCGACGACGACCGCCCCGCCATGACCGGCTACGGCCTGGCGGACGTCAAGCCGTACTTCTGGCTGATCGACCGCGGCACCGTGGGAACCAACATGCACGTGGCGTTCACCGTCGACACCCGCGACGACGTCCACACGTTCTACGACGCCGCGCTGGCTGCCGGCGCGGACCCGCTGCACGCGCCGGCCGTCCACGAGCAGTACCACCGCGACTACTACGGCGGCTTCGTGCTCGACCCGCACGGCATCAACCTCGAGGCGGTCTGCCACCACCCGGCGGGCTGACGTCAGCAGCGACCCCAGACGCCCAGACCCTCGTCTCGGGCGGCCCTCTCGGCGTCGCGGTACTCGTCCATCCGCCCGATCGCACCCGCCGGTGCGTAGACGCGCGCCCACCCCTGCTCGAGCAGCACCCGGGCGAGGTCGCGTCCGTCGGGGAGGGTGACGTAGGCCAGTCGCCGGCCGAAGCGGTCGCGCTCGGCCTGCGTGGGGTCGCCGGTGAGCGTGACGTCCGCGCCGTCGAGAAGCCGCTCGGCCGCGCGAGTCGCCTCGGCGCCCCCGCACTGGGGTCCGCGGTCGCCGCCCACCTCGGGGGTGTCGATGCCCAGGACCCTGACGCGCTCGCCGTCGCCGGTCCGGAAGGTGTCGCCGTCGGAGACGCGCGCGACGCCCACCGTCGTCGAGGTGGTGTCGTCGTCGGAGCCGCCGAGGCGGTCGTACGCGAACACCACCACGGCGGCCACCAGCACCAGCGGCAGGACGATGCCGGCGCGACTCGGTCCGCGGGTCCTGGCCATGGGACCAGCATCGACCACGGGGCCGACGGGTGGTCGGCTGGTGCGACGATGACGCAGACCCCGGCCGAGGAGCAGCGATGACGCAGACCGACCCCACCACCCAGGCACCCACCGTCGGGCGCGGACGGGAGCGGCAGGGACGCGTCTACAACGACGGCGTGCACGGGCGTCGTCCCGCGGTGCCGACGGACTTCGCCGAGCTCGAGCGCCGTGCCCGCCGCGCCAGCACCTCGAGGGCCTGGGCGTACGTCGCGGGCGGTGCCGGCGAGGGCCGGACGATGCGCAACAACCGCGCCGCGTTCGACCGCTGGGCGATCGTGCCGCGGATGGCGCACGGCACGAGCCGGCGCGACCTCTCGGTCGACCTGCTCGGCCGGCACCTGACGTCGCCCGTCCTGCTCGCACCGATCGGCGCGGGCGCGCTGATGGGACGCGACAGCGACCTGCAGATCGCGCGTGCCGCGGCGGCGGCCGGCGTCCCGTACGTGATGTCGAACCAGGGCTGCAACCCGATGGAGGACTGCGCCGCGGCGATGGGCGACGCCGCTCGGTGGGTGCAGCTGTACTGGAGCACCGACGAGGACCTGGTCGACAGCCTGATCGGTCGGGCCGAGTCGATCGGCGCGGGCGCGCTCGTCGTCACGCTCGACACGACGATCCTGGGCTGGCGGCCGCAGGACCTGAACCTCGGCTCGCTGCCGTTCAGCCAGGGCATCGGCATCGCGCAGTACACGTCCGACCCGCACTTCCGCGACGTCGTCGCCGACCGCCTGCGAAGGGCCGCGTCCGCCGGTCCGGTCGAGAGCGTCCAGGTGACGCTCGGCGCGATCAGGACGCTGCTGACGATGGCCGCCAACCATCCGGGACGGTTCGTCGACAACGTCCGCTCCAAGGTCCCGCGTGCGTCGGTGGAGACGTTCCTCGACATCTACTCCAACCCCGGCCTGTCGTGGGACCACCTCGCCACGCTGCGCGAGCGCACCCACCTGCCCGTCGTGCTCAAGGGCGTCCTGCACCCCGACGACGCCAAGCGCGCCTTCGACTCCGGTGTCGACGCCGTGGTGGTGTCGAACCACGGAGGACGCCAGGTGGACAGCTCGATCGCCTCGCTCGACGCCCTCGTCAACGTCCGTGACGCCGTAGGCCCCGAGCCCACGGTGCTGCTCGACAGCGGCATCCGCACCGGGGCGGACGTCTTCACCGCCCTCGCCCTCGGCGCCGACGCGGTGCTCCTCGGCCGCCCGTACATGTACGGCCTCGCACTCGCCGGGCAGCACGGCGTCGAGGAGGTCGTCGCGAACGTCCTGGCCGAGCTCGACCTGACGATGGCGCTCGCCGGTGCCGGCAGCGTCGACGCGATCACGTCCGACTTCCTGGTGCGCAACCCGTCGGTCTGACTCGACGGTGCGGTAGATCAGAGAGGCGGCGTCTTGCCCGCGTAGAGCACGACTCCGTAGTTGGCGTCGACGGTCCGGATGACTCCGCGCACCTCGTAGTCGACCTCGAACCCGCCCGTACTGGCGGGGTAGCGAGGGGCGTCGACCTGCACGGCCAGGTCGCTCCCACCGGCCTCGCCCGTGCAGGAGCTGACCGGTCGTCGGCCGCTGAAGGCGGGAAGGGCGGAGATCGGCTGGGCGACGACCCCCACGCCCTGGTCCCTGCGAGCGCTCACGCCGAACGCGCGCACGTGTAACCCGTTCTTCGCGCTCGTCGGCCGCACGGCGACGACCCGCGCGGTGCCGTCCCCGCCCAGGCAGATGCCCATGCCGACGGTGACGGCTGCGCGTGCGGGCGCGGATCCGACGCCATAGTCGGCGCCGCCGTCGATCCTCACCTGCGGGTACCACGTCTGCCAGGCCCAGGTCCCGAGCCCAGCAACCACGGCCACCACCAGCCCGAGGACGACCAGACGCCGCCTGGGGCGCCGAGCCGGGCGCTCGCTGACGGTCGTCACGCGTGAACGCTATCCATCGGACGGCGACGCCGGTGCCGGTTCGGCCACACCCGCCGTCATCCCACGGGTGGACGACGGATCGACCTCCGGGCTGACGACGCGGACGGTGTCCGATTCGTACGGTCTGGGTATGTCGACCTCACCGAGCAGGACCGCCGCCCGCCTCGTCGCCGCCGCCACGACCGCCGCGCTGACGCTGACCCTCGCGCCGACGGTGTCGTCGGCCGCCACCACGACCGCCCCGACGTCGTCCAGCACGTCCGGCGACGGCATCCGCGACCGCCAGCTCGACAGGCTGATCGAGAAGGTGCACGACGCAGGCGCGGTGGGTGTCACCGCCGAGCTGAGGACGCCGGACGGGACCTGGCGGGGAGCCGCCGGCGACGGCGAGCTGGAGCCGAGGGTGAAGGCGTCGAGGAGCGCGCGCTTCCGCGCGGCCAGCGTCAGCAAGATGCTCGTCACCACCCTCGCGATGCAGCAGGTCGAGCGCGGCCGCTGGACCCTCGACACCACCCTCGGCGACGCGCTGCCGGGCGTCTGGCCCGAGCTGGACGACGTCACGCTGCGCCAGCTGCTCGGCCACACCAGCGGACTGCCCGACTACCTGACGTCGCTCGTCGCCACCGCCGACACGACACCGAAGTTCCGGGCGATCATCAGCCAGCGGCGCACCGACGCCGAGCTGATCGGCGTCGCCAGGACGCTGCCCACCACGCCGCGCGACGCGTTCGCCTACTCCAACACCAACTTCGTCCTCGTCGGGATGATGCTCGAGAAGGCCACCGGACGGTCGCTGAAGACGCTGGTCGAGCGACGCGTCCTGGCGCCGAGCAGGATGACGCAGAGCAGCTGGCCCACCACCGCCCGCATGCCCCGCCCGCGGCTCAAGGAGTACGCCTACCTGTACGAGAAGGTCGAGGACCTGTCGACGTTCGAGCCGTCGATGTTCTCCGGCGCCGGTGCCCTGCTGACGACGGCCCGCGACCTCAACCGCTTCCAGCGCGCCCTCTCGCGCGGCGACCTGGTCGACCGCTCGCTGGTGCGCCAGATGCGCAGCGTCGCCTCCGACGGCGGCGGCACCGGGCTCGAGTGGGGACTGGGCAGCTACCGGCTCCCCGACCCCTGCGACCCCGGCGCGTTCGTCTACGGCCACGACGGTGGCTCCTGGTCGACCCTGACCGTCTCGTACGCGTCCCCCAAGGGCGACCGCCGCGTCGCCGTCTCCATGACCGGCCGCGACTACGACGGCAAGACCGCCGCCAACCAGGCCATGCTGAAGCTGGCCTTCACGGCCCTCGCCCAGACCTGCGGCGGCAAGCCCGTCGCTGCGGCCGAGGCGCCCGACGTCGCCAAGCTGGCCGCCGCGAGCTGATCCCGACGGCCCACCCGCCTCGGGGGCGGGTGGGTCATCGGTGCTGCATCTCCCAGGCGAGGTCGAGGGCCTCGCGCACGGCGCGGGGATCGGCGCGGTCGAGGTAGGCCTCGACCTTGTGGTGCGCCTCCATGCGCGGCGGCACGCCGAAGTTGTCGGGGTACCTCTCGACCAGTGCGTCCCGGCGGACGAGCGGCACCCGCACGACCAGCGTCGTCGGGTCCGCCAGGCGGGCGACCAACCGGTCGTCGACGTACCACCCGGGACGCTCCGCGGTGCCTTTGCGCTTGACGCGCGGCAGTGACTCGGCGTGACGACCGACGTCCTCCGGGGTCATCGTCCGAGGGTAGGGCGCGGTCCCGGGAGGGGCCAGGGCGTCAGGGGGAGTTGGCGACCACGAAGTGGGTACCGGTCGGTGCCGTCGAGGCGTCGAAGGTGTGGGGACTGCCCCATCCTCTGCCGTCGGCGGTCAACGACTCGAGGTGTGCGCGGTCCTGCAGGCGGACCTCGACGGGATACGTCCCGTTCGGCGTGCCGCCGGGGACGACGAACGTCGCCCGCCAGACACCGTCGGTGGGCGTGCCGTGGACGAGGGTGAGCCGGTAGTTCGCGACGATCTCGATCTCGTCGTCGGGCCCGCCGCGGGCGGAGTAGCCGCGGATGAAGAGCGCGACCTCGCCGATGCCCTCGGCGTCGGTGGCGGCGACGTCGGCGGTGACGAGCTTGGCGCCATTGGTCGTGTCGACGGTCGACGGCGACATCCGGACGGAGGTGAGGACGGGAGCCT
Source organism: Solicola agrisoli (assembly GCF_049059935.1). Taxonomy (NCBI): domain Bacteria; kingdom Bacillati; phylum Actinomycetota; class Actinomycetes; order Propionibacteriales; family Nocardioidaceae; genus Solicola; species Solicola agrisoli. The sequence goes on from NZ_JBMGQR010000027.1 coordinate 8,715, forward strand.
TGACGTCCGGGGCCGAGCCGATGACGCGGAACCTGCCCGCCCCGTCCGGCAGCGCCCGGAGCGTGGAGCCGGCGCTGCCGCCGGGCTGCTGGGCCGCGAGGGAGTCCGGCCCCCACCACGTCTGGGTGCCGTGGGTGTCGGAGGCGTCCGTGACCCTGACGTCCGCGTTCCACGTGCCGTTGTCCGCGCCCTCGGGGATGAGGATCGACCCACGCCACGTGGAGTCGCGGGCCGTCCCGGAAGCCTTGGACAGCAGGCTGCAGTCGTCCGCACGACGGAAGGCGGGGGACCCGGTCGGGAAGGCGTGCGACAGGCAGACGAGCACGTCGGGGCTGGGGCCAGCGAGGTCGTCGGTGATCCGCACGGTCGCGGTGATCCACTGCATCTCGCGGCGTGCGTCCACCGTCGTCCGGTCGAGCGTCAGCGAACGCACCACCGGCACCTCCTGGTCGACCACGGTGTTGACGACGGTGTAGTGCAGCGGGGGCACGTAGCCGCCCTCTCGACCGACGCGGTCCCAGATGCGGGCGTAGACCTCCCGATCACCGGCACGGTAGTTGGCCGGCACCGTGAACGTCGTCCGCCAGACACCGTCGCGCGTGGTGCCCGAGATCCGCTGGGCGTAGCTGCCCGCGAAGGTGACCGTCGTGACACCCGTGTCGTCGGTGATGTGCCCGGTGACCGTGATCGACTGCGCGCCGTGGCTGACGTCGATGGTCGTGCGGGACAGGCTGCTGCTCCGCAGCACCGGGGCCTCGGTGTCGAGGGCGCAGCGGATCTGACGGTCGTCGGTCTCGCTGGGGGAGTCGCACAGGTTGAAGCCGGGGCCACCGTCGACGCTGTCCTGGCCTGACCCGCCGCCCAGGGTGTCGTCACCGGTCTCGCCGAGGACCACGTCCGGGCCAGGCCCGCCGTCTCCGTCGTCGGCTCCGGGGCCGCCGGCCACGCGGTCGGCGCCGTCGGCGCCGTCCACGTCGTCGTTGCCCGCGCCGCCGGAGACCAGATCGTTTCCGCGACCGCCGTCGGCCGCATCCGTGCCGTCCCCGGCGTAGAGGGAGTCGTTGCCGTCACCACCGTCGAGACGGTCGTTGCCCGTCGCGCCGTCGAGGACGTCGTTCCCAGCACCGCCCTCTGCGACGTCGTCGCCGCCGGCGACACCGAGCCTGTCGTTGCCGGCGTCCCCAGTGGCGTAGTCCGCCCCTGCTCCGCCGGCGATCGTGTCGGCGCCGCTGCCTCCGGTGAGGCGGTCGTTGCCGGCCGACCCGCTGAGCCGGTCGGACCCGGCGCCACCGATGAGCTCGTCGTTGCCGCTCGCACCGGTCAGCCTGTCGTTGCCGGCACCGCCGTCGATGACGTCGTTGCCGCCCTTGCCGTTGATCACGTCGTTGCCGCCGCGACCGCAGATGACGTCGCGTCGCGCCGTCCCCTTCAGCACGTCACGGCCCTTGGTGCCGACGATCGTGCAGGTCTTGCCGCTGGACGTGCGGACGGCCGCGTCGGCCACCCCGGGCGTCAGTGCGACGACGAGCAGCGCGCCGCTGAGCGCCGCGAGCAGCGCGGCGGCACGAGTGCGGGCGACAGGCGCCTGCAGGGTCTTGGCCCGCACGGGGACTCCGATCGAAGGGGGGTGGTCGGCTCACGGTAGGGGAGCGCGAGGGGGTGGCGGAGCAGAACGGCAGAACCTTGAGCCGGTCGGTGCGCGCGCGTCGGGCCGTTGGAATTCCAGCCGATGCCCGGCGCGTTGTGACCGTCAGACCGACGCGACGAGTCGGGTGCCCGACCGAGGAGGAGTCGACGTGAACGCCAGCCCCGCAGCAGCCGGAACGAACCGCGTCCTGGTGACCGGGGTGAGGGGCAAGACCGGCGTCCCGCTGGCCGAGCTGCTCGCTTCCCGGGGCGACGTCGAGGTGCTCGGCGGCAGCAGCGACCCGTCCACGGTGACGCAGGACGGCGTCCGCCCCGTGGCCTTCTCCTGGGACGATCCATCCGGGTGGCCCGCGGCACTCGACGGCGTCGACGCGATCTACCTCGTCCGCCCCGACCGCCCGGACGCACCCGAGCTGGTCGCCGCCTTCCTCGCCGACGTGCCGGCGGACGTGCGCGTCGTCCTGCTCTCGGAGCGGGCCGCGGACGACACCGGCCCCGAGGGCTGGGCACCCCGCGCCGAGCGCGCGGTGCGCGACAGCGGCCGCCCGTGGACGATCCTGCGCCCGAGCTGGTTCATGCAGGTCTTCACCGACGCGCGCTTCTACCTCGCCGACATCGTCGAGCGCAGCGAGCTGGTCTTCCCCTCAGGCGGCGCCACCGTCGCCTGGATCGACGCCCGCGACATCGCCGCCGTCGCCGAGCAGGCCATCCTCGACCCGGCCCACGACAGCCAGACCTACGAGCTGACCGGCCCGGAGTCCCTTACGCTCGCCCGCACCGCCGAGCTGCTCTCGGAGGTCGTCGGGCGTCCCGTAGCCCACCGCGAGGTGAGCATCGAGGAGGCCGTCGAGGGCATGACCGGCTTCGACCGCGACCTCACCGTCCTCACCTTCGAGCGCGTCCGCGACGGCAGCTTCACCCCGGTCACCGACGACGTCGCTCGCGTCACCGGGCGCCCCGCCCGGTCGCTCCGGGAGCTCCCCGCCGACACGAGCCCGGCCTAGGAGGGTTGTCGACGGTCGACGTGGACGACGTCCGGGCGCGACTACGACCTCACGCCGAGTCGCGGGCGGAGGATGAGCGGCTCGCTCACGCCGATCGCGTTCCGCGCTCGGATGGCGACGCGGATCCGCCCGGGTCCGAGACGATCGGTGCTGAGGACGATCTGCCGGTGGGACGCCGTCACTCGTCGCGTCAGAAGGGTCCGCCCACCGCGGCTCAGCCGGACGACGTAGTCGGTCACGGGCCGCCTCGATGATGCCCGCGAAGGGCGCCACGAAATGGTCCGCCGCACCGACGCCGCCTTGCCGCTGACCCGAGGTCCCGACGGCCTGGGTGGGACGGCCATTCGCGGTGTGATCGGAGCGGGAGGTTGAGTCGTCGTGGGAGGCACCGGAGGGATGCTGTCACCGGTCTTCGCGACCGGACGGACGGGGAACGGCTCGCCGAGGTCGGGCGGCTGGGCGACGAGTGGATCGAATACCTCCACGCGTGGGTTTCGGTCGTCGTTGAAGCAGACGCTGAGCTGCCCGGAACGGTCGACAGCGATGCCCGACGGGGTGTCGAATCTCCTGACCGCACCCAGCACCACGGTCGGACTCGGGCTGCCGGACGCTGTGTCCGGGTGGACAGCCACGTTGCCGAACAGCGTCCCGGCCGCCACGTAGACGTTGCCGGCTCGATCCGTCGCGAGGTCGTTGGCGCCGCCGGTCCACGTCTCGCCCTGCGCGCTGTCCCCGAAGCTGCGGACTGGGCGGACGTCACCTGTGCCATACGGGTCGAAGGTGGAGATCGACTCCTGCGAGACGAGCCAGGAGGACACCATCATCTCTCCTTGGCTCGACCAGGTGAGATTGGAGGTGCCGACCCCACGGCCCCTCACCCGCATGGTGCGGCGTGGCAGGGAGACTCCTCGCGCAGCTGAGTCGTAGACGTTGATCTCCTCGCCCGAAGCCACGTAGATGTTGCCCTCACGGTCGAACTGCACACCCCCGAACGACCTTCCCCATCCGTCGCTGACCGTCCGGATCGGTGTGACCCTGCCACTTGCCGTGGGTGCGTAGACACGAATCTGACCGGGGACGACTCTCGGACCTTCCTCGTAGCTCGCGTACGACGCCCAGATGGCCCCGTCGGGGGCTTGCGTCAGGCTGAACGCACGGCGGCCGACCGCAGGGTCGGTGAGGACGCGCGCAGGTGCGACGTTGCCGTTGGCGTTCGGATCGAAGACCAAGATCTGTGGGGTGTAGTCCTTGGAGTAGTTGGTGACCCACAAGTTGCCTGCGGCGTCACGAATGCAGTCGTCGGGACGCGTGATGAGCGTGTCTGGGCCGGCGATGGTGCGGATCGGCGGGGGATTGACTCCCTGAAGCGGGTACGAGCTGTGCTGGTCGTCCGGGCTGGAGGTGCTCGTCGCGCCGCTGGCGGGCAGAGCGGAACCCGCGAGGACCAGCGCCCCGAGCGCTGCTGTCAGACCTGATCGGTGCACCAGTCGTCCCCCTCCGCGCACGCCACCCGTGCGGTGGGTCAACGGTGGGGGTGCCCGTGCCGGCCTGCAACCGTCCTGTCCGGTACGACCAGAACTGGGCTGTTTGCCGTGGTCAAGCCTCGGCCCGCCACCCCAGCGCGGGCCCGAGTCGCGTGGCGATGTCGGTGAGGATCTGGACGTAGTCGGGCTCGTCGAAGGAGAAGGGGAGGGCGAAGGCGACCTCGTCGACCTCGCGGAAGCCGGCGTGGGCGTAGAGGCGCTCGGCGATCTGGTCGGACGTGCCGACGAGGTCGGGGGCGAACATCATCCGGGCCGGGCCCTGCGGGGTCGTGGTGCGAGCGAGGCGCGACTCGGCGTAGGCCTCGTACTTGGCGCGCTGCTCGCTCGTCGCGGTGTCGGTGGGGATGACGACGAGGCCCTGCGAGACGCGTGCGGCGGCGCCGTCGGGGTGGTGCTCGCGGAAGCGGCGGACCTGCGAGGCCTGGATCTCGGCGAAGTCCTCGGACTCCTCGGCCTTGATCACGCTGCTGGTCAGGAAGTTGAGCCCGTGCTCGCCTGCCCACTGGGCCGAGCGGAGGCTGGCGCCGCCGTACCAGAGGCGGTCGGCGAGTCCGGCGGCGTGCGGCTGCACGCGGTCGGAGAACTCCTCGATGCCCGACGTGCCCTTGAACGGGCTCACCGTCTCGCCGCGCACCATGCGCAGCAGTCGCTCGACGCGCTCGTAGGAGAAGTCCTCGACGTCGGCGGTGTCGGGGTAGAGGGCGTCCTTGACGTCGTCGAACCGCATCGGCGGGCCGACGCTGACGCCCGGGTTGAGGCGTCCGCCCGAGAGCAGGTCGACGGTGGCGAGGTCCTCGGCCAGGCGCAGCGGGTTCTCCCAGCCCAGCGGGATGACGGCCGTGCCGAGGTCGATGCGGCTGGTGCGCTGCGACGCGGCGGCCAGGATCGCGACCGGAGATGAGATGCCGTACTGCAGGTGCCGGTGGCGCAGCCAGGCGCTGTCGAAGCCCAGCTGCTCGCCCAGCTCGATCACCCGGAGCGTCGACTCGTGGCCGGGGCGCGGGTCGTCCCCGTCGAAGATGCCGATGGTCAGGAAGCCCAGCTTGCGCAGGGGCTTCGACGGGTCGGGCACGGTGGTTCCTCTCGGGTCGACGACTCCACCGTCGAGCCTAGCCAGGCTCGAAGGTCGCGCGGGCTCGTCTCACGAGTGCGCGAATCGGACGACGCGGGAGCGGTGGGGCCTCTGAGGTGTCACCCTCGTCACAGGTTTCGGGCAGAGGGGGACGACGTGCGGGGACGGACGACTGCGGTGGCGGCCGCCATGGTGATGGGGCTGGCTCTGGCCGGGCCGGCAGGAGCGGACGACGACGTCCTGCCCCCGCTGCCGCCGGACCACAAACGCACCCCCTATCCGCGGACGGGGATCAACCCGGCGCCCAAGGCCACCATCGCCGGTCCACGCACCCGGCTGTACTTCCCCGGTGACTGCGAACGCGACCGCGACGGCAACCTGTGGGTCACCAACGTGTCGGCGCCACCCGACTACACGCCCGAGATCCTCGTCTTCGGCCCTGACGCCGACGGTGACGTGGCTCCGCAGCGCATCATCACCACGCCCGACATCGCGAGCGTGCCCACGGACCTGACCCCCGGGTTGGACGGCAGGATCTGGGCCGCGTCATCGGGCAGTCGAACGACCGACGGCCACATCCGCGCGTACGAGAGCGGCCTCGACGGAGCGCCCGCGCCCAGCCTCTCGATCGAGCCGATGAGGCCGTCGAGCCTGGAGTTCGACGCGGCGGGCAACATGCACGTGGTCGAGATCGTCGACGACGAACGACGCCTGCGGGTCTACGCGCCCGGTGCCCGGTCCCGTGCGGACCTCCGTGTGCTGGCGGACCAGGACCCGCGAGGGCGAGGCGTCGGGCTCGCCAACCTGACGTGGACGGGCGCGGGTGAGCTCGTCACCACGTCGTCGGCGGTGTCGACGAACTCCATCAGCGTGCACCGTCCCTATCTCTCCGGCGAGCAGGTGCCACTCAGGGCGTTCGGCGGCCACGTGACCGAGACCGCCGGCGCGTACGACGTGGCCGTCGACCGCGCGGGCAACATGTACGTCGTGGCAGGGAGCGGCTACGGCACGCTGGCGGTCCATCGCGCTGACGCCTCGGGCAGCCCCGAGCCGATCGTGACGCTCGGCGCGATCCGCCGGTTCGACTCGCCCGACTCGGTGACGGTGGACCGTCGTGGCGAGGTCACCGTCTGCTTCACCCCGAACGACGACCCGAAGATCGAGGTCTTCGACCCGGTCGTGCCGCAACCGGTCGACCGAGGCGAGCCCTTCCCCGCCCGGCCGACCCCGCCCGCGGGTTTCGGAGCCGTCGTGGTGCCCCAGCCTGCGCCGGCCCCGCCGGTGGTGCAGCCGGTTCCGGCGCCCGGCGCGCGGACCTATCGGCCCGCACGCGTGACGAGGGTGAAGGCCACGCGACCGACGACCCGTCGAGTGCTCCTGACGTGGCCGCGTCCCAGAGCCACGTCGGAGCGACCGGTCGAGGGCTACGTGGTCCGGGTGTCGCGACGTGGACACACCGTCGCGACCTTCCACACCGACGACCGCCGAGTCGTGCTGAGCGGCAGGCGTCTCGGCGCCGGCAAGGTGCGCGTCGCCATCAGAGCGGTCAACAGGGCGGGCAGCGGTTCGGCGTTCGTCCGAGTGGTGCGGCTGCGATAGGCGGCGACCTCAGGCGGTGTCCGACAGCCGCCCGAACCCGCTGCGGTGGAACACCAGCGGCAGGGACGTGTCGTCGTTCGCGACGGCGTGGAGGCGGAGGATGACGATGGTGTGGTCGCCGGCCTCGACCTCACGGTGGATGGACGTGTCGAAGCGGGCGAGGCCCTCGTCGAGGGTCGCCGCGCCGTCGGCGGTGGTGGTGACGGCGACGTCGTCGAAGCGGTGCTCGACGTCGCCGGCGAGTTGACGGCAGACGTCGCCGTGGTGGTCGGCCAGGACCGTGACGCCGAGGTGCGCGGCGCGGCGCAGCGTCGGCCAGGTGCGGGAGGTGTTGGCCACCGAGAACGACACCAGCGGCGGGTCGAGGCTGACGGACGTGAACGAGCTCGCGGCGAGGCCCGTCAGCTGCCCGTCGACCTCGGCGGCCACGGCCACCACCCCGCTGGGGTGGACGCCGAACGCCTCGCGCAACCGGTCGGGGTCGAGGTCCTGGTTGGTGGTGAGCGGACCCACCGTGCGGGTGGCGGTCACGAGGCGGCCGCCCCGAACGGCACCGACGCGCGGGACGCGACGGGCGGTGCCGGGTGCTCCCAGCGTCCGCGGCGCGCGAGCTCGGGCAGCACGCCCTCGCCGAAGCGGTACGACTCCTCCAGGTGCGGGTAGCCCGACAGCACGAACTCCTCGATGCCGACGGCCGCGTACTCCTCGATCAGGTCGGCGATCTCGGTGTGGCTGCCCACCATCGCGGTGCCGGCGCCGCCGCGGACGAGCCCGACGCCCGCCCACAGGTTCGGGTAGACCTCGAGCGAGTCCTTGGAGCCCCGGTTCAGCTCGAGCATCCGGGCCTGGCCGACGGACTCGCTGCGCCTGAGCCCGGCCTGCACCCTCGCGATCTGCTCGTCGTCGATGCCGGCGAGCAGACGGTCGGCCTCGGCCCACGCCTCCTCGGACGTGTCGCGCGCGATCGTGTGCAGGCGGATGCCGAAGCGGATCTCGTCCTCGCGTCCCTGCTCGGCGGCGAGCCCACGGATCCACCGCACCTTCTCCGCGACGGCCTCGGGTGGCTCGCCCCACGTCAGGTATACGTCGACGTGCCTCGCCGCGACGGCGCCCGCCGCCGGCGACGACCCGCCGAAGTAGATCTCGGGGACGGGGTCGGGCAGGTTCTGCAGCGTCGCGTTCTCGACGGCCAGGTGCGTGCCCTCGAACGTGACGGTCTCGCCGCGCCACAGCGCCCGGACGACGTGCAGGAACTCGCCGCACCGCTCGTACCGCTCGTCCTTGTCGAGGAAGTCGCCGTACATCCGCTGCTCGTGCGACTCCCCTCCGGTGACGACGTTGAGCAGCAGCCGTCCACCCGACATGTTCTGGAACGTGCCGGCCATCTGCGCGGCCAGGTAGGGCGCGACGATGCCGGGGCGGAACGCGACGAGGAACTTCAGCCGGTCCGACACCGAGGCGAGCATCGCCGTCGAGACCCAGGCGTCCTCGCACCACGCGCCCGTCGGCGTCAGCGCTGCCTCGAAGCCGAGCTGCTCGGCGCTGCGGGCGATCTGGCCGAGGTACGGCACCGACGCCGGACGTCCGGACGGACCGGCGCTGAGGCCGTGCCCGCCGCCGACCACCTGACGTCCGTCGCCACCGTTGGTGGGCAGGAACCAGTGGAACTTCAACAGATCGCTCATGGGTGTCCGTCCTCGAGAAGTCAGAGCTGGCCGTGGTTGGGGGGCAGCGTGCCGTCGAGCGCGTAGCGTCCGAGGTGCTGCACCTTCCAGGCCGCGGGGTCGTGCAGGGTGTGGGTACGGGCGTTGCGCCAGTGCCGGTGCAGGTTGAGCGAGTCGAGCGCCGAGCGGGTGCCGCTCACCTCGAACAGCCGGCTCGCGGCGTCGACCGACGCCTTCGCGGTGGCGGCTCGCGCGGCGGCGACCGCGAGGCTCGCGGCGCCGGCCGTCTCGGCGGTGAGGTCGGCGTCGGCGCGGTCGATCGCGCGGCCGGCCTCGGCCACCAGCGCCTCGGCGCCGCGCACCGCGAGCTCCAGCTCGCCGAACGCGTGGACGACGAGCGGGTCGTCGGCATGACGCTCGACGCCCGCGTCGGGGAACGGGCGGCTCCTGGTGGTGACGAACTCGGCCGCGTCGCGGATCGCCGCGCGCGCGATGCCGGCGTCGATCGCGGCGTGCAGCACCTGCGCGAACGCGCCGTACGTCTGCGGACCCTCGAAGGTCAGGTGGAACGGGGTGATCCGGCTGTCGTCCACCTCCACGCCATGGAGCGTGACGGTGCCGCTGGCCGTGGTGCGCTGGCCCATGCCGGCCCAGTCGTCCACCACGGTGACGCCCGGTGCCGTCCGTTCCACCCACGCGACGTGCAGCGGCCCGTCGACGTCGAGGTGGGCGAGCACGGGGATCCAGTCCGCGAACAGCGCGCCGGTGCTGTAGCCCTTCTCGCCGTCGAGCCGCCAGGTGCCGTCGCCGGCGGGCGTCAGCGTGGTCCGGTAGTCGCGGACGTGCGCGGTGCCCACCTCGGACTGCGCGTTGCCCAGCCGCCTGCCGCGCAGCACCTCGCCGAAGAAGAACGCCTGCTGCGCGGGCGTGCCCTGGTGCCGCAGCGCGTTGACGTAGACGAAGTGGCTGTGCGGGATCTGCGCGACGTTGGGGTCGCCCGCGGCGAGCAGCGCGACCACCTGCGTCAGCACCTCGGCCGACACGTCGGCGCCGCCGTGCTCGGCCGGCACCGTGACGCCCAGCAGCCCCGACGCGGACAGCTCGTCGAGCTCGGCCGCGGGCAGGATCCGCTCGGCGTCGCGACGCGCGGAGCCCTCGGCCAGGCGGACGGCGAACGTCCGCGCGACGTCGACGGCCTCGGCGGGCGTCAGGACGGGGACGCGGTCGGTGCCCACGTCCTCCACGGTCGCCGACATCAGACCCGCTCCAGCTCGGCCGCCTCCAGCTCGCGGACGAGCGGCAGCACCTCGCGTCCGAAGTACTGGACGTCCTCGTGGTAGTGCAGGAAGCCCAGCAGCAGCAGGTTCGCGCCGCGCCGCTTGTACTCGAGCATCCGCTCGGCGATCTGCTCCGGCGTCCCGATCAGGCCGGTGCGGAAGCCGTCGTTGTACTGGACGAGGTCGGAGAACTCCGAGTCCTGCCACATGCCCTTCTTGTCGCCGGTGGCCTGCCCGGCCTGCTTCACCGCGGCGCCGAACCCCTCGACGGCCTCGCGGTCGGCCTTGTCGACGATCTCGCGCAGCACGTCGCGGGCCTCGGCCTCGGTGTCGCGCCCGATGAAGAACCCGTTGACGCCGAACCGGACGGCGCCCTCGGGTCGGCCGTGGACCCGCGCCACGTCGTTCACGTCGCGGATCTGCTGCTCGATGCCGTCGGGGGTGTTGCCGTTGGCGAGGTACCAGTCGGACACGCGCCCGGCCATGCCCTGGGCGTCCGAGGAGTTGCCGCCCTGGAAGACCTCCGGGTGCGGGCGGCCCTCGCTGGCCAGCGGCTTGGGCTTGAGGTCGAAGTCGTGCAGGCGGTAGAAGTCGCCGTTCAGCTCGGCGTGGTCCGAGGTCCAGATCTCCTTGAGGTAGGAGATGAACTCCTCGGAGCGGCGGTAGCGCTCACCGTGCTCGAGCCACGGCTCGCCCAGCTTGGTGAACTCGTCCTTGAACCAGCCGCTGACGACGTTGACCGCCGCGCGCCCGTTCGACAGGTGGTCGGCGGTGGCGAGGAACTTGGCCAGCACGCCGGGCTGCCACAGGCCCGGGTGCACGGCCGCGATCACCTTGAGCCGCTCGGTCGCGAGCAGCAGCGCGAGGCTGAACGACGTGGACTCGTGCTGGTAGGCCGCGCCGTACGACGCCATGTAGCGCACCTGCGAGAGCGCGTACTCGAAGCCGTTGTCCTCGGCCAGGCGCGCGAGGGTGCGGTTGTAGTCGTAGTCCCAGCTCGTCCGCTGCTCGATCCTGCTGACGACGAGGCCGCCGCTGACGTTGGGCACCCAGTAGGCGAACTTCAGGGGCTCGTGCAGGTGGGGCGCGGGGGTGGCGGTCATGGGGGCTCCGGGGGTCCGAGGGAGTCAGGAGAGCATGTCTATCGACTCAGTGTGCTTTGGTCGGACGAGGTCGCACTGCGGCGTCCGCATGCTGGATCGGCGCGTCTCCGCGTGCGCCGCCGCGGGCGGGCGGGGAGGCTGGCGGGGACGAGTGAGGAGCACGGCATGGGTGTGGACTGGAAGAACCTGCGACGGGTGACGGCGACGTCCGCCCTCGCGGCGGGCGTGCTGCAGACGGCCACCGCCGTCCTCGCGCTGCGGGACGGGCGGCGCGACTACGCCGACCCGGTGTGGGGCCCCGGCCTGGCCGCAGTGGCGGTGACGTCGGCCGTGGTCGGCAACGGCGACCCGCGTCGACGGTGGGCGCTCGCCGCGCTCACCACCGCGTGGGCCGTCCGCCTGGGTGGGCTCACCTACGGCCGTGTGCGCGACAGCGACGAGGAGGACCCGCGCTACACCGAGTTCCTCGAGGGCGACGGACCCGCCGCGGTCGTCTCCAAGGTGTTCGTGACGCAGGGCCTGGCGCAGGTGCTCGTCTCCGCACCCCTGCAGGTGGCGGCCGCGAGCGTCCTGCCCCGGACGGCGCGACGCTGGCTGCTGCCGGCCGGGCTCGCCGTCATGGTGGGCGGCGCGGTGATGGAGGCCACCGCCGACCGTCAGAAGGCCGCGTTCATGGAGCGCGACCGCGACGACCGTCCCGACGTCCTCGACACCGGGCTGTGGGGCTGGTCGCGCCACCCGAACTACTTCGGCGACTCGTGCGTCTGGTGGGGCGCGTGGATCGCGTCCGCCGCGTCGGCCCCCGCAGCCCTGACCTTCCCCGCCCCCATCGCGATGTCGTACTTCCTGGTGTTCGCCACGGGCGCGCGGCGCACCGAGAAGCGCATGCAGGAGCGCCCCGCCTACCAGGACTACCAGCGGCGGGTCTCGTTCTTCGTCCCGCTGCCGCCGAAGGGCTAGGGCTCGCGACGCACGTCGGCCGGCGCGACGTCCGTCCGCAGGCCCTTGAACGACGGGTGCCGCAGCCGGCCGGCGGTCGTCCACTCCGCGAACGCCACCTGGGCGACCAGCTCGGGGAGCACCCACTGCGCCGTCCTCTCGCGGGGCGGGTTGACGAACGGGCTGTGATCGATGGCCAGGGCGTCGAGACGGTCGCGCAGGTCGGCGAGCGTCGCGGCGGTGAACCCGGTGCCCACGTTGCCGGCATAGACCAGCTCGCCGTCGTCGTAGAAGCCGACGAGCAGCGCGCCCAGCCTCAGCCGCGACCCGGTCGGCGGCACCCACCCGCCGACGACGAGCTCCTGCTGGCGTCCGCACTTGAGCTTGAGCCAGGCCGGGGACCGCCCGGACCGGTACGCGGCGTCGGCGCGCTTGGCGATCAGGCCCTCCCAGCTCGCGGCGCAGGCGGCGTCGAAGGCGTCGGACGTGCCGTCGGCGGGGGAGTGCTCGACGTAGACGAGCGCGTCGTGCCACGCGTCGAGGTCCAGCAGGGCCTGCTTGCGCTGCAGCTGCGTGAGGCCGCGGACGTCGTGGCCGTCGAACCGCAGCAGGTCGAAGACGTGGAACCACACGGGCACCCCGGTGCGCGCGATGGTGCGAGCGTCGGTGAGGTGGATCCGCTTCTGCAGCCGTCCGAAGCTGGTGTGGCCGCCCACCACGTCGTCGTCGAAGGCGACGACCTCGCCGTCGACCACGAAGTCGGTGCCGCCCACCTGGTCGTCCAGGGCCGCGACGATCTCGGGGTAGGTCGCACTGACGTCGTTGCGATTGCGCGACAGCAGCCGCGTACGTCCGTCCGAGCGGATCGCCAGCACCCGGACGCCGTCGAGCTTGCGCTCCAGCACCCACCCCTCGCCGGGGGCGCGGACCGTCGTCGGCGACGCGAGCTGGGGTTCGACCCACGACGACGGCGAGCTGGGCATCGGGCCACTCTGCGGCACCGGGGCCCGGTGCGCGACCGGACGGTGTCGCGATTGCGCCGTTTCGGCCCGGTGCGACCCCGAGAGGCGCATGCTGGGTCGGTGACCGACGTCGAGGTGATCCCCCCGCTGGCGCCCACCGCCGACCGGGCGGGGGGCGGCGACCTCGACTCGATGCACCCGGTGGACGACTGCGTCGCGTCCGCCGTGGCGCACTTCGGCGACGGTCTCTCGCAGCACGGGTGGCTGACGCTGCTGCAGCGGGTGCGCACCGGGCTCGCGACCATGGACGCCAACTGCGCGCAGGCGCTGCAGCACGCGCGGCAGACGCCCCAGGGCACCTGGGAGGTGTACGGGCACGGGCAGGTCGGCGCGGTGTCGATCGGCTCGTTCATCGCCGAAGTCGACCACGACGCCTACCGGCTCTCGCGCACCCTGCTCGGACGGCTCGGGCTCGAGCAGTACCGCGCCGGGGCCGACGACATCGCCCCCGACGAGCTGCTCCTGCGCATCCCCGCCGACGACCAGCCCGCCTGGACCTCGATGGTGCGCGACGTCGCCGCCGGACGTCCGATGGCCGACCTGCACCACCGGCTCGTCGACCGCGGCGCGCACCGCTCGCCCGCGATCACGCTGGCCGGGCTGTCGCACCCGCTGCCGGACACGGGACGCCCGATCGTCATGGGCGTCGTGATCACCGCCCCGCTCGGCTCGCGGATCGGGCGCTCGACCGCACCCTGACGGCTGTCCGTCCGCGCTGCCGACGACGTCACCCGGTGCTGTACTGGACCCCGGTCCACGGTCGTGGACGCACCCCCACCCGTGAGGACCCATGAGCGCCGACCGCACCCCGTCCCGAGGCTCGATCCTGGTGACCGGAGGGAGCATCGCCGGTCCGGCGGCCGCGTTCTGGCTGAGCCGGGCGGGTTGGCAGGTCACCGTGCTCGAGCGCTGGGACGGTCCGCGTCCGGGCGGGCAGAACATCGATGTTCGCGGCCTGGCCCGCGACGTCCTCGACGAGATGGGCCTCACCGACGCGGTCCTGGGCGCCAACACCGGCGAGCAGGGCACGCGCTTCGTCGACGAGGACGGCGAGACGATCTCGGAGTTCCCGGTCACCGAGGGGGCGGGCGACGGGCCGACCGCCGAGCTCGAGGTGCTGCGCGGCGAGCTGGCACGCGTGGTCGTCGAGGCCTGCCCCGACGACGTCACCTGGTGGTTCGGCGACCAGGTGATCGACCTCGACCAGCCGGGCGACCGCGTGTCGGTCACGCTCGCGTCAGGCGACGTCCACGACTTCGACCTCGTCGTCGTGGCCGAGGGCGCCGGGTCGCGGACGCGCGGGCTGCTGCTCGACGGCGACGACGCGCCGACGCTCAAGCGCCTCGGCATGTACACCGCCTACGGCACCATCCCGCGTACCCCGGAGGACGACGACTGGTGGCGGTGGATGAGCGTCACCGGCTCGCGGTCGCTGTCGCTGCGCCCCGACAACCTCGGCACCACCCGCGCCACGCTGTCGTTCATGAGCGACCCGGTCGACTTCGTCGGCCTCGACCGCGACGGCCAGCTCGCCGTCCTGCGCGAGCGCTTCGGCGACCTCGGCTGGGAGGCGCCCCGCGTGCTCGACGCGATCGAGGGGTCGGACGACCTCTACGTCGAGGACCTCACGCAGGTGATGAGCCCGACGTGGAGCGTCGGCCGCGTCTGCCTCCTGGGCGACGCCGCCTGGTGCGTCACGCCGATCGCCGGCGGCGGGACGTCGCTCGCGCTGACGGGCGCCTACGTGCTGGCCGCGGAGCTGGCCAGGCTCGAGCCGGGCGAGCACCCGTCGTCGGCGTTGGACGCCTACGAGGCGTGGATGCGCCCGCTCGTCGACGAGATCCAGACGCTGCCGCCGGGCGTCCCGCGCGTGGCCAACCCCGAGTCCCGCCTCGGCGTCGCGCTGTTCCGCACCGGCACGCGCCTCGCGGCGTCGGGCCCCGTCCAGGCCCTCGCGGGGCGGTTCGGCGGTGGCGGCCAGGGGACCGACCGCACGCTGCCGGAGATGCCAGCGGGCGTCCGGGCGTGACTCAGGCGGGGCGGTTCTCGGCGACGTAGCTCTCGACCGAGGCGGGCGACAGGACGTGGTCGAGCACCATCGCCGCCGCCCCCAGTGCGCCGGCACCGCGCCCGGTGCGGGCCGGGACGATGCGCAGGTTGGTCGTCGCGATCGGCAGCGAGCGCTGGTACACCACCTCGCGCACGCCCGCGAGCAGGTGCTCGCCGGCCTCGGCGAGCTCGCCGCCGACGACGATGACCGACGGGTTCAGCAGGCTCACGCAGGTGGCGAGCACCGCCCCGAGGTCGCGTCCGGCCTGGCGCACCGCGTGCACCGCCGACATCTCGCCCGCCTGCACGGCGGCCACCACGGCCGTCGAGTCGTCGACGTCGAGACCCTGCTCGCGCAGCCGGGCGGCGACCGCCGGGCCGGCCGCGACGGCCTCCAGGCAGCCGACGTTGCCGCAGCGGCAGGGCACGTCGTCGGCGAGCCCGGGGACCTGGACGTGCCCGAGGTCGCCGGCGGTGCCCTGGGCGCCGCGGTCGAGCTGCCGGTTGGCGATCAGGCCGGCGCCGATGCCGGTGGCGACCTTGACGAACAGCAGGTGGTCGACGCGCGACCAGTGGCTGGTGTGCTCGCCGAGCGCCATCAGGTTCACGTCGTTGTCCACCAGGACCGGGGCGTCGAAGGTGCGACGGAGCGTCGCGGGCACGTCGTGGTCGTGCCAGCCGGGCATGATCGGCGGGTTCGACGGCCGACCGGTCTCGTGCGCGACCGGCCCGGGCAGGCCGATGCCGACGCCCGCGACGTCGGCCACGGTGCGGTCGGCGCGCCGCACCAGGGAGGTGCCGAGCTCGGCGATCGTGGCGAGCACCGCGTCGGGGCCGGCGTCGATGCTCAGCGGCTCGGTGTGATCGAGCAGCACCTCGCCCGAGAGGTCGGTGACGGCCAGCGAGACGTGAGACGCGCCCGCGTCGACGGCCACGACGACGCGTGACGACGCGTTGATCGCGAAGCGGGCCGGCGGACGTCCGCCGGTGGACACCGCCTCGCCGATCGGGGCGACGAGGCCGGACCGGATCAGCGCGTCGACGCGTGCGGCGACGGTGGAGCGGGCGAGCGAGGTGAGGTCGGCCAGCTCGGCGCGGGTGCGGGCGTGCCCGTCGCGCAACAGCTGGAACAGGACGCCGGCACCGGGGGCCGCGGGTCCGGACGGGCCGGGGCCCGTCGACAGGTCGGTGGTCACGGCCACACTCAACACCCTCCCGGCGCCCGGTGGGAACGGACGGTCCGGGCGTGGACCCTGCTCTGACGATCGACATGCGACTTTTGCTTGACGTCCGTCATAAGTCGTGACTAGCCTCACATCCATGTCGCCGCAACCGCAAGTCCCGCCGCTCCTGCAGATGCGCGGCATCGTCAAGGAGTTCGCCGGGGTGCGGGCGCTCGACGGGGTCGACCTCGTCGTCCGCGCGGGCGAGGTGCACTGCCTGCTCGGGCAGAACGGCGCGGGCAAGTCGACGCTCATCAAGGTGCTCGCCGGGGTGCACCGCGTCGAGGCCGGCGAGGTGCTGATCGACGGGGAGGTCGCCTCCTTCTCCAGCCCCCAGGACGCGCTCGACGCCGGCATCGCCACGATCTACCAGGAGCTCGACCTCGTCGACGGGCTCACCGTCGCCGAGAACATCTACCTCGGCCACGAGCGGTCGCGCCTCGGCTTCTCCCAGCGCAGCACCGCCAACCGCGACACCCGTGCACTGATGGAGCGTCTCGGCCACCCCGAGATCTCCGCGACCCGCGAGGTCGGCTCGCTGTCGGCCGCCGGCAAGCAGATCGTCTCGATGGCGCGGGCGCTGTCGCAGCAGGCGCGGGTGATCGTCATGGACGAGCCGTCGGCGGTGCTCGACGGGGAGGAGGTCGACGGCCTGTTCCGCGTCGTCGAGGACCTCCGCCGTGCCGGCACCGCGATCGTCTACATCTCGCACCGGCTCGAGGAGATCCGCCGCATCGGCGACCGCATCACGGTGCTCAAGGACGGCAGCACCGTCGGCACCGACCTCGCCGTCGTCGACACCCCCACCCCCGCCCTCATCGCGCTGATGACCGGCCGGTCCATCGAGTACGTCTTCCCCGAGCGCACGGCCGAGCCGGTGGCCTCGACGGTCGAGCCGCTGCTGTCGGTGCGCGACCTCGGTCGCCGCGGCGAGTTCAGCGGCGTCTCGTTCGACGTGCGGCCCGGCGAGATCGTCGGGCTCGCGGGCCTGGTCGGCGCCGGCCGCAGCGAGATCGTCGAGACCGTCTACGGCGCGCGCCGCGCCGACACCGGCAGCGTGACCGTCGAGGGACGGCGGCTGCGACGCGGCTCGGTGCCCGCGGCGGTGGCGGCCGGGATGGGGCTGTGCCCCGAGGAGCGCAAGTACCAGGGCCTGGTCCTCGACGACTCCGTGGCGCGCAACATCACGCTCGCGAGCTTCACCCGCTGGGCCACCGGCGGGTTCACCTCCGACGCCGGCGAGCGCAGGGCCGCCGCCGAGGTCGCCGGCACCGTCGACATCCGCCCGAACGACCCCGACCGCGCCATCCGCACCCTCTCGGGCGGCAACCAACAGAAGGCCGTCCTCGCACGGTGGCTGCTGCGCGACTGCAAGGTCCTGCTGCTCGACGAGCCCACCCGCGGCGTCGACATCGGCGCCCGTCGCGAGATCTACACCGTCGTCCGCGACCTGGCCGACCGCGGCGTCGCGGTGGTCGTGGTCTCGAGCGAGATCGAGGAGGTCCTGGGCCTGGCCGACCGGGTCCTCGTCGTGGCCGCCGGCCGCGTCGTCGACGAAGGCCCCACCGACTCGATGAGCGAGCAGCACGTGCTCGACCTCGTCATGACCGAAGGGAGCGTCGCGTGAGCGACACCACCGCAGCGGGCACGCCCACCAGCGACCTGCCCGCCCAGAACGTCGACACCGCGCCACCGCCCCAGGGGCCGCCGTCGACGCCCTCGTCGCGACGCGGCCTGCCGGCGGGGTTCACCCGGATCTCCGGGCTGGTCCTCGCGCTGGTCGTGCTGGCCGTCGTCGGGGTCGTCACCTCCGGCGACCTGTTCTGGTCGACCGACAACATGCTGACGATCCTGCGGCTCGCCTCGGTGATCGGCGTGGTCTCGATCGGCATGACCTTCGTCATCACCGGCGGCGGCATCGACCTGTCGGTCGGCGCGGTCGTGGCCCTCTCCTCGGTGTGGGCGACCACCACCGGCACCCAGGCCATGGCCGAGAACACGCACTGGATCGTGCTCGTCACCACCGCGCTCCTGGTGGGCGCCGCGTGCGGGCTCGTCAACGGGGCGCTGGTCTCCTACGGACGGGTCGTGCCGTTCATCGCGACGCTCGCGATGCTGGCCGGCGCCCGGGGCCTGGCCGAGATCCTGGCCGACCGGCAGACGCAGATCGTCACCAACCAGGGCTTCTTGTCCTTCTTCGGCGCCGAGCCGCTCGGCATCCCCGTCATCGTGCTGATCTTCGCGCTCGTGTCGGTCCTCGGCTGGGTGCTGCTCAACCGCACCACCTTCGGGCGGCGCACGTTCGCCGTCGGCGGCAACCCCGAGGCCGCGCGCCTGGCGGGCATCGACGTCAAGCGCCACACGCTCTACCTCTACGTGCTGCTCGGCGCCACGGCCGGCCTGGCCGCGGTGATGCTCATGTCGCGCACCAGCGTGGGGTCGTCCACGCACGGCACCCTCTACGAGCTGGACGCGATCGCGGCCGTCGTCATCGGCGGCACGCTGCTGGCCGGCGGGCGCGGCACCGTCGTCGGCACCGTGCTCGGCGTCCTCATCTTCACCACGCTGACCAACGTCTTCACGCTCAACAACCTGTCGATCTCGGCGCAGTCGGTGGCCAAGGGCCTGATCATCGTCGCCGCCGTCCTCCTGCAGCAGCACTTCGCCACCCGCAGCCGATCCAGCTAGCCGTCCGCACCTCCGAGCATCGGCCCCCGGGCCACGTCGTCCCGCCACACCACACCAAGGAGCACGCCATGTCCCGACCCCTGTCCACGACCCGCCGCCTGGCCGGCTGGGGCGCAGCACTGTGCGCCGCGGCCCTCACCATGACGGCCTGCACCAACTCCTCGAGCGACGACGCCTCGTCCGGCGGCGGCAACTCGGCCGTCAGCGACAACGACGAGTCCGGCGACAAGGTGACCATCGGCTTCTCCGCCCCCGCCGCCGACCACGGCTGGATGGGCGCCATCAGCAAGGCGGCGCGCGACGAGGCCGAGAAGTACGACGACGTCGAGCTCAAGGTGGCCGAGGGCACCAACGACGTGAGCCTGCAGATCAGCCAGGTCGAGCAGTTCATCAACGAGGACGTCGACGCGATCGTGCTGCTGCCGTTCGACGGCGCCGCGCTCACCCCCGTCGCGCTCAAGGCGATGGAGGCCGGCATCCAGGTGATCAACGTCGACCGCGAGTTCAGCTCGCCGTTCGCCGCCCGCACCACGGTGCTCGGCGACAACTACGGCATGGGCGTCTCGGCCGGCACCTACGTGTGCGAGCAGGCCAAGGGCGACACCGACGCCGTCGTCGGAGAGATCGCCGGCATCGACTCGCTGCCCCTGACCAAGGAGCGCTCGCAGGGCTTCGAGGACGCGCTCGGCGACTGCGGCCTCGACGTCGACAACCGTGTGGCAGCCGACTTCACCGTCGAGGGCGGCGAGCGCTCGGCGTCCAACCTGCTGCAGGCCGCGCCGAAGCTGGACTACCTGTGGAACCACGACGACGACCAGGGCGTCGGCGTGCTGGCCGCGATCGAGAACGCGGGCCGCGACGAGTTCGTCATGGTCGGCGGCGCCGGCTCCAAGAACGTCATGGACCTGATCAAGAGCGGTGACTCGGTGGTCAAGGCCACGGTCGTCTACCCGTCCACGCAGGCCGCCGACGGCGTCCGCCTGGCCCGCCTGGTGTCGCAGGAGAAGGCGCTGGCCGACCTCGTCGAGGTCGAGGTGCCGCGTCAGATCACGCTGTCGGCGCCGACCGTCACGTCGGACAACGTCGACCAGTACCTGCCCACCGCGTTCCAGTCCTGACGCGTCCCGCCCCGACTCCCGAAGGAGGACCACCATGAGCAGCCCCACCACCGACCTCGGGGTCGGACAGGTCGGCTACGCCTTCATGGGCGCCGCGCACTCCCAGGCCTGGCGCACCGCCCCGGCGTTCTTCGACCTCCCGCTCACGCCGCGACGGCGGGTGCTGGTGGGGCGCGACCACGACCGCACGGCCGAGGTCGCCCGCCGGTTCGAGTGGGACTCGGTCGCCACCGACTGGCACGAGCTGCTGGGTCGCGACGACGTGCAGCTGGTCGACATCTGCACGCCCAGCGACACCCACGCCGAGATCGCCATCGCGGCGCTCGAGGCGGGCAAGCACGTCCTGTGCGAGAAGCCGCTGGCCAACTCGGTCGAGGAGGCCGAGCAGATGGCCAAGGCCGCGTCGACGGCGTCGGCGGCGCACGGTGCCCGGGCGATGGTGGGCTTCACCTACCGCCGGGTGCCCGCGCTGTCGCTCGCCCGTCGGCTCGTGCAGGAGGGGCGTCTCGGACGGCTCTACCACGTGCGGGCGCAGTACCTGCAGGACTGGCTGGCCGACCCCGACGCCCCGCTCTCGTGGCGACTCGACCGCACGCGGGCGGGCTCGGGGGCGCTCGGCGACATCGGCGCGCACATCGTCGACATGGCCCAGTTCGTCACCGGGCGAAGCATCACCAGCGTCTCCGGGGCGCTGGAGACGTTCGTGGACTCGCGCCCGGTGGCCGGGGTGGCCAGCACCCTGGGCGGCACCGGTCGTCCGGACGCCGAGCGCGGGCCGGTCACCGTCGACGACTCCGCGGTGTTCACCGCGCGGATGGGCGGCGGGCTGGTGGGCGCCTTCGAGGCCACCCGGTTCGCGACGGGACGCAAGAACTCGCTGCGGCTGGAGGTCAACGGCGAGCTCGGCTCGATCGCGTTCGACCTCGAGGACATGAACGTCCTGCACCTGCACGACGCGACGGCCGACGACGCGGTCGGCGGCTTCCGCCGCATCGTCGTCACCGAGGCCGACCACCCCTACATCGCCGGCTGGTGGCCGCCCGGCCACGGGCTCGGCTACGAGCACGCCTTCACCCACCAGGTCGTCGACCTCGTCGGCGACATCGCCGCCGGACGCGACCCGTCCCCGTCCTTCGCCGACGGCCTGCAGGTGCAGCGCGTCCTCCAGGCCGTCGAGCAGAGCTCGGACGAGCGGTGCTGGCAGGACGTCCGGTCGCACTGATCCGCTCCCCAGCACCATCCGCCCCACTCCCGAGGAGACCGCAGCCGTGACCACCCACCCGATCACCCTGTTCACCGGCCAGTGGGCCGACCTGCCGTTCGAGGAGGTGTGCCGCCTCGCGGCGGGCTGGGGCTACGACGGCCTGGAGATCGCCTGCTGGGGCGACCACCTCGACCCCTGGGCCGCCGCCGAGGACGGCGACTACGTCAAGGCCAAGCTCGAGGTGCTCGAGCGGCACGGCCTCGAGGTCCACGCCATCTCCAACCACCTCAAGGGGCAGGCGGTCTGCGACGACCCCATCGATGCCCGCCACCGCGCGATCCTGCCCGACCGGATCTGGGGCGACGGCGAGGCCGAGGGCGTGCGTCAGCGGGCCGCCGAGGAGATGAAGATGACCGCCCGCGCCGCCCGCGCGCTGGGCGTCGACACCGTCGTCGGGTTCACCGGCTCGTCGATCTGGAAGTACGTGGCGATGTTCCCGCCCGTCACCCAGGACCTCGTCGACGCCGGCTACCAGGACTTCGCCGACCGCTGGAACCCGATCCTCGACGTGTTCGACGCCGAGGGCGTCCGGTTCGCGCACGAGGTGCACCCGAGCGAGATCGCCTACGACTACTGGACGACGGTCGCCGCGCTCGAGGCCGTCGGGCACCGCCCGGCGTTCGCCCTGAACTGGGACCCCTCGCACTTCGTCTGGCAGGACCTCGACCCGCTGGGCTTCCTGTGGGACTTCCGCGACCGGATCGCGCACGTGGACTGCAAGGACGCGCGCAAGCAGGTGGGCAACGGCCGCAACGGCCGGATGGGCTCGCACCTGGCCTGGGCCGACCCTCGTCGCGGCTGGGACTTCGTCTCCACCGGACGCGGAGACGTGCCCTGGGAGCAGTGCTTCCGGATGCTCCACACGATCGGCTACGACGGCCCGATCTCCATCGAGTGGGAGGACGCCGGCATGGACCGCCTCGTCGGCGCCCCCGAGGCGCTCGCGTTCGTGCGCGCCAACCTCTTCGACCCGCCCGCGTCGGCCTTCGACGCGGCGTTCAGCACCACCTGATCCGCCACGACCACCGCTCGGGACCCACGCACCACCCACGAGAGGAACCACCAGCATGTGCTTCGGATTCGACGCGGACGCCGCCGTCAGCGAGACCTTCGAGAGGCAGGGCCACGCCCCGCGCGCGCCGATCGGCAGGCGCACGCTGCTCGGTGCCGTCGCCGGCACCACCGCCCTGGGCACGATGGCCGCCACCGGGCTGTCGGGCGCCGCCGTCGCGGCACCGGCGTCGTCGCGCCCCGGACGCAGGCGCGTCCCGCAGGGGAGGACCAGCATCCAGCTGTACACGCTGCGCGCCGACCTCGCGACGGACTACCGCCGGTCGCTGCGCTACGTCGCCGCCGCCGGGTACCGACGGGTCGAGCAGGCCGGGTACTACGGCCTCACCGCCCGGCAGCTGCGCCGGTTCCACGACGGCCTCGGCATCCGCACGTCGTCGAGCCACGACGGCCTGTCGGCCACGCGCGACGCCCTCGAGGTGAAGCTGGAGAACGCCGGCGTCCTCGGGCAGCGCTACCTCAACGTGCCGTACCTGAAGTCGGACTCGCCCGACCAGTGGCGTGCCTGGGCGTGGCAGATGAACTCCGAGGCGTACGCGGCGAAGAAGGCCGGCCTGCGCTACGGCTACCACAACCACGCGCACGAGTTCCTCGAGCTGGCCAACGGCGAGCGTCCCTGGGACATCCTCGCCACCGAGCTCGACCCGGACCTGGTGCACCTGGAGGCCGACCTCTACTGGGTCGTCACCGGTGGCATCCAGAGCGGCGACGGGGCCACGGACCCGGTGCGGTTCGCGATCGACACCCTGCGGGCCTCGCGGCTGAAGGTGCGCCAGTTCCACGTCAAGGACCGTGACCCCGCCACCGGCGACATGGCCGACCTCGGCACCGGCATGATCGACTTCCGCCGGATCTTCTCGGCCGTCGAGGTCGAGGAGTACGTGGTGGAGAACGACACCCCGGACGTCACGCCCCAGCAGACCGCCGAGGTCGGGTACGACTACCTGCGCCGCCTGCGGTACTGACGACCGCCGGACGCCGGCGGACTCGGCGCACTAGAGTCCGCCGGTGCCCTTCACGCTCGTCCACCCGGCGGCGGTCCTGCCGCTGGCGCGGTCGCCGCTGGTGCCGTCCGCCCTCGTGGCCGGGGCGGTGGCGCCCGACCTGCCGTACTACGTCCCGCTCCAGTGGATCGGGGGCGACTGGAACCTCACCCTGACCCACGACGTCACCTCGCTGCTCTGGCTCGACCCGCTGATCGCCCTGGTGCTCCTGGTGGCGTTCCATGCCGTCCTGAAGCAGCCGCTCGTGGCGCTGGCGCCGCCGGCCGTGGCGCGGCGGGTGCTGCGTGCCGCCGACGGGTTCGCGTGGCGCGGCCCCGTCGCCGCCGGGTGGATCGTCGTGTCGACGGTCCTGGGCGCCGCCACCCACCTCGCGTGGGACGCGCTCGACGACGCCTTCGGGTACGGCTGGTCCACCCGGCTGAACCTGGTGAGCGACGCCGTCGGAGGTGTGGCCCTGCTCGGTTGGCTGTGGCTCTGGTGGCGGACGACCGCGCAGCACCCCGTCCCACCGGGACGGTCGCTGCCGGCCGGGCGACGGGCGCGCGTGCTGGTCGGCGTCGCGCTGGCCGCGACCGCGTGGACCGCGCTCCGGGCCGTGCGCACCGCGTCCGAGGTCGGTGCCGACCTGCGCGCGTACGGCGGGTACAGCCGGTCGGCCGTCACCGAGTACGTGGTGCGCGGTGCGGCCGTCGACGCGGTGACGGCCGTGGTCGTGCTGCTCGGGCTCTTCGCGATCGGCTGGCGGCTCGGGCGGGCCCGCAACGTCGTCGAAACACCGCGGTAGCCAAGACTTGACGCTGGCCGCCGGATCGCGACCCCCACATCACTCGTGTGGCGCCGTGTCGTGCCGATCAGCAGTCCATGAGCCTGGTCCGCCGCTGCCTTCCCTCGGGGTGGATGCTGCCCGCAGCCACCTGGCGGCGACGCCACCAGGTGGTCGTCGCGTTCGCGCTGGTGCAGGCCGCCGCGGTCGTCGCCTGGAGCCTGACCGACGCCGCCGACTCGAGCGTCGTGATGCTCTTCGCGGTGCTGAGCATCGGCGCCGGCGTGATCTCGCTGCTGCCCGACGTCGACCGCACGTCGCGTTGTGTGCTGGCCTCGGCCGGTCTGGCGAGCGGCCCGATGATGCTGGCCTCGGTGCCCGACGTCGGCGCCGAGGCTCCGTTCGTGGTGCTGGTGGTGGTCGCCGTCGTCACGCTCTACCAGGACTGGCGGAGCTTCGGGCTGGTCGTGGTGTCGTCGGTGGTCTTCTACCTGGTGTGGCTGCGGGTCGACGGCTTGGCCGCGCTGGAGTCGTCCGGCCGCAGCCCGTGGCTGGCCGTGGGCACCCATGCCGCGGTCTTCCTCGCCGCCGTGGCCGCGAGCCTGGCGGCGTGGCGCCTGAACGAGGACGCCGCCCTCCGCGACGCGGTGACCGGTCTGGGCAACCGTGTCCACTTCCACCAGCTCACCACCACCGCCGCTCGGGGTCGTGACCCGTTCGGCATCGTCTTCATCGACCTCGACGAGTTCAAGGCCGTCAACGACACCCACGGTCACGACGTGGGAGACCGGTTGCTCGCCGCGGTGGCCGGTCGGCTCAGCGCCTGCCTGCGGGGCAGCGACACCCTGGCACGCCTGGGCGGGGACGAGTTCGCGGCCGTCGTGCACGCGCGTCCCGACCAGGTCGCCACGGCGGCGGCTCGCATGCTGCGCGCGCTGGACGAGCCGGTCGTCCTCGACGGCATCCGCCTCCACGTCGGCGCGAGCATGGGGGTCGCCGGTCTCGACGTGACCCGGCGCTCGCCCGATCTGCCGGCGGGCGCGCGCAGCCGCGGCGCGGTGACGTCCGCGCAGACCACGCGCGACGTGACCGCGCTGCTGCGCGACGCCGACGTCGCACTCTACGCGGCCAAGGGCCAGGGCAAGCGGTGCGTCGTGGTCTACGCCGACGGGATGACCGACACTGTCAGGCGCCGCTCCAACCTGCAGCAGGACCTCCGCGGGGCCGCGGACCGCGGTGAGATCGGCGTCCACTTCCAGCCGATCGTCGAGCTCGCGACCTCACGGGTGGTGGGCTACGAGGCGCTCGCTCGGTGGGACCACCCTCAGCTGGGCTCCGTCAGCCCGGCGGAGTTCATCGCGTGGGCCGAGGCGGACCGCTCGATCGGACCGCTCGGCGCACTGGTGCTCGACACCGCCGTGGCACGAGCCGCGCAGTGGAGCAGCGAGACCGGGCGGCCGATCGAGATGGGCGTGAACGTCTCCCCGGTCCAGCTCGCGACGCCCGGGTGGGTCGAGACGGTGCGGCACAGCCTGCGCACCCACGGTCTGCCCGCGGCGCAGCTCACCGTCGAGGTCACCGAGAACATCGTCGCGCACCGGTCGCCGCGGGCGGTCGAGGCGCTGGCCGAGCTCCGCGCCGAGGGGGTGCGGATCGCCGTCGACGACTTCGGCACCGGCTACTCCAACTTCGAGTACGTGCGGCGACTCCCGGTCGACGTCATCAAGATCGACCGGTCGTTCGTCACCGATGCCGTCGACGACCGCACGACCGCGACCGTCGTCTCGGCGATCATCGCTCTCGCGGACGTGCTGGGGGCGCGCGTCGTCGCCGAGGGCATCGAGACCGCCGAGCAGGAGCAGGCGCTGCTGTCGATGGGCTGCGGTCACGCACAGGGGTACCGCTTCGCGCGCCCGGCACCCGGTCCGCAGCACCAGCTGACCGGCCGATCGGCGGTCCCCGCCTGAGGTGCCCGAGTCAGCCGGCGGCAGGCCAGCTGCGCAGCAGGGCGTCGAGGGCGTCGAGGATGCGTGTCCAGCTGACGTCTGCGCCGGGCTCGCTGTGGTCGAAGCCGCCGCTCGCCTCGAGGTCGACGAAGCCGTGGACGGTGCTGCCGATCAGGCGCACGCCGTGGGTCTGGTCGACACCGGTGAGGTCGTACCCGCGCAGGATCGCGCGGGTCATCTCGGCGTGGCGGACGCCCGCGCTGGCCGCGGCCGTCGCGTCGTCGAGCCGCAGGTGGCTGGCGGCGTAGCGGCCCGGGTGCGCGCGGGCGTAGCCGCGGTAGACGTCGGCGAACGCCACCAGTGCGTCGCGCCCGGCGCGTCCGGCCACGGCGTCGGCGGCGGCGTCGGCCATCTCCTCGAGCGCGAGCAGCGCGATCTCGGTGCGGAGGTCGTCCGAGCCGCGCACGTGGGAGTACAGGCTGGCGGTGCGGACGCCGACCCGGCGGGCCAGCTCGGAGACGGTGACCTGGTCGAAGCCGATCTCGTCGGCGAGCTCGGCGCCGGCCTGTGCGACCCGGTCGCGGGTGAGTCCTGCGCGCGCCACGTGACCCCCTTCGCAATCCATTTGCCTACAACTCTTAGGCAGTTAGCCTAGTGGTGTAGGCACGAGGAATCCAGCAGGAGGGCAGGGCCATGCAGGTCCCGGACCAGCAGACCGTCAGGAAGGCGTTCGTCAACAGCTCGCGGAGCAAGGCGGCGTCGGCGACGTTCCCGGGCACGTGGCCGCCGGCCGGCGCCGACGAGCTCGACGTCGTCGGCTGGACCGACCCCAAGGCTCCGCGCCGCGGCTACCTGGTGCTGGGCCCCGAGGTCGCCGGCGAGGTGCTCGCGCTCGAGCTGCGGCTGCCCAGCGAGGCGCCCACGCACCGCAAGACGATGTGCGACCTGTGCCAGACCCAGGACGCGCCGGACGGCTCGCGGCTGGTCGTCGCGCCCCGCGCCGGCGCTCGCGGCAAGGCCGGCGACACGGTCGGGCTCTACGTCTGCACGGACTTCGGCTGCTCGCTGCGCGCCCGTCAGCCGCTCAAGGAGCACCAGAAGCCGGTCATGGGCGGCCCCGACCTGCGCGTGCCCGACCTCGTCGGACGCCTGCGCGAGTTCGTCGACCGCGTCCGCGCCTGATCCCGCGGTGCCCCTCCCGTCCGCGATCCGATGCCTTCGGGTGCTCATGACGGCCGCTTGACCACCACAAGGCAACAGATCGCGGACGGGGGCCGCACCGGGGGACCGGCTAGCCGAGGGAGCGGTCGAGGTTGATGGCGGCGCTGACCAGGGACAGGTGGGTGAAGGCCTGGGGGTAGTTGCCGAGCTGGTCACCGGTGATGCCGATCATCTCGGCATAGAGCCCGAGGTGGTTGGAATAGGTGAACATCTTCTCCAGGGCCAGGCGGGCCTCGGGCAGCTGCCCGGCGCGCGTCAGCGCCTCGACGTACCAGAACGAGCACAGGCTGAACGTGCCCTCGTTGCCGGTGAGCCCGTCGTCGACGCCGAGGTCGCCGTGGTCGTCCTCCATCCGGTAGCGGAAGACCAGGCTGTCCTCGACGAGCTGTGCCTTGACCGCCTCGAGCGTCGAGAGGAACCGCGGGTCGTTGGGCGCGACGAACTTGACCAGCGGCATCAGCAGGATCGACGCGTCGAGCGCCGTGCCGTCCAGCACCTGGGTGAAGGCGCCGATCTCGTCGTTCCAGCCACGCTCCATCACCTGCGCGTAGATCTCGTCGCGGACGGTGCACCACCGCTCGAGGTCGGCGGGCAGCCCGCGCTGACGGGCGACGCGGATCATCCGCTCGACGGCGACCCACGCCATCAGGCGTCCGGTGGTGTAGTCCTGCGGCTCGCTGCGCGCCTCCCACATGCCGGCGTCGGGCTGGTCCCAGTTGTCGAGCACCCAGTCCAGGACGTGCGTGAGGTCCTTCCACGCGTCGTGGGAGATGCCCGCGCCGTACTTGTTGAACAGGTAGGCCGAGTCGATGATCTCGCCGTAGATGTCGAGCTGCAGCTGCTCGGCGGCGCCGTTGCCGACGCGCACCGGTCGCGAACCGGCGTAGCCGCTGAGGTGGTCCAGCTCGATCTCGGGCATCTCGGTGCTGCCGTCGATGGTGTACATGACGCGCAGCGGGCCGAGCTCGTGGCCGTCGGCCTCGCCGATGCGCTCGGACAGCCAGCGCATGAACGCCTCGGCCTCCTCGGTGAAGCCGAGGCGGAGCAGCGCGTAGATGCTGAACGCGGCGTCGCGGATCCACACGTAGCGGTAGTCCCAGTTGCGCTCGCCGCCGATGTCCTCGGGCAGGCTCGTGGTCGGCGCCGCGACGATCGCGCCGGACGGCTCGTGCGTCAGCAGCTTGAGCGTCAGCGCCGAGCGGTCGACCATCTCGCGCCAGCGGCCGGTGTACGTCGACCGCGAGAGCCAGTGCTGCCAGAACGCCACCGTGGTGTCGAACAGCTCGTCGGTGTCGCTGGAGTCGCACGGCGTGCCGTCGGCGTCGCCGGTGAGCACCTCGAGGACGAACAGCGCCTTCTCGCCGCTGCGCAGCGTCACCTCCGACGAGACGTCCGGGCCGTCGACGTCGAGGTCGACCGTGGCGCTCAGCGCGAGGCGCACGGTGTCGGACTCGATGAGCACGCAGCCGTCGTGCTCGCGGGTGGTGGGCTCCTCGCGGGCGTAGTCCGGACGCGCCGACAGGTCCAGGCGCATCGTCATCTGGCCGCGCACGCCGACGAGCCGGCGGACGATCCGCTGCCGGTGGTCGGGGTCGTGCGGGCGCACGATCGGCATGAAGTCGTGCACCTCGACGACGCCCTCGTCGTTCATGAAGCGGGTGATGAGGACGTTGCTGCTCGGGTAGTAGAACTGCTGGCTGCGGCTGGACCCGTCGACGGGGTGGATGCGCCAGGCGCCGCCCTTCTCGTCGTCCAGGATCGAGCCGAACACCGACGGCGAGTCGAACCGGCCGGCGCAGAACCACGCGACGGTGCCGTCCATGCCGACCAGCGCCGCGGTGCGCAGGTCGCCGATCAGGCCGTGCTCGGCGATGGGGTTCTGCGTCATCGCTGGATGCGCCAGCCGTGCTCGCCGGGCAGGTCGACGGCCTCCTGGGGACCCCAGGACCCCTTCTCGTACGGCAGCGGCGTCGGCGGGTTCTTGATGATCGGGTCGCACAGCTCCCACAGCCGGTCGACCTCGTCGCTGCGGGTGAACAGCATCTGCTCGCCGTGCATGACGTCGAGCAGCAGGCGCTCGTAGGCCTCGAGCGGCGCGGTGTCGAACTCCTCGTCGTAGTCGGCCACGAGCTCGGCGGTCGTCAGCTCCAGGCCGGGGCCGGGCTGCTTGGCGCGCAGGTCGTACGCGAGGTGCGTGCCGTCGCCGAGCTCCATGCTCAGTTCGGTGGGGCCGGGCACCTGCTTCTGCTCCTCGTGCTTGAGCAGGCCGTGCTCGGGCTCGCGGAACGTCAGCGTGACGGTGCGGCGCGTGGCCGCCATCGCCTTGCCGGTGCGCAGGAAGAACGGGACGTCGCGCCAGCGGTCGTTGTCGACGAACGCGCGGATCGCGACGAACGTCTCGACGTCGGAGTCGGGGGCGACGTCCTCCTCGTCGCGGTAGCCCTCGAACTGCCCGAGCACCACGTCGTCGGCGGTGAAGGGACGCATCTGCCGGAACACCTGCGACTTGGCGTCGCGGACGGACTCGGCGTCGAGCGCGTCGGGGCGCTCCATCGCCATGAAGCCGAGGATCTGGCACAGGTGGGTCGAGATCATGTCGCGGAAGGCGCCGGTGGACTCGTAGAACGAGCCGCGTCCCTCCAGCCCGAGCTCCTCGGGCACGTCGATCTGCACCGACTCGACGAACTCGCGCGACCACACGGCGTCGATCGGGCCGTTGCCCCAGCGCAGCGCGATGACGTTCTGCACCGCCTCCTTGCCCAGGAAGTGGTCGATGCGGAACACCTGGTCCTCGTCGACGACCTTCTTCAGGGCGGCGTCGAGCTCGCGCGAGCTCTCCAGGTCGGTGCCGAACGGCTTCTCGACGACGAGCCGCGCGTTGTCGAGCAACGAGGCCTCGCCGAGCGCGGGCACCATCGACTCCATCGCCGACGGCGGCAGCGACAGGTACACCAGGCGCTCGGGGGTGCCGTCGGTGTCGAGGCCGGACTCGGCGTCGGCCACCGCGGCGACGAGGTCGTCGAGGTCGTCCGAGGACGAGGTCTGGAAGCGCACGCGCGACGTCAGGTCGTCGAGGACGTCGTCGTCGACGGAGTCCAGGCTGTCGCGGACGGCGTCGGCCACCTGCGAGCGGAACTCGTCGTCGTCACCGGGGGAGTGGCGACCGGTGCCGACGATCGCGTACGACTCGGGCATCCGTCCGGCCGCGGCCAGGCGGTAGAAGCCGGGGAACAGCTTGCGCTTGGCGAGGTCGCCGGTGGCTCCGAAGAGCAGGAACAGGTGGGCGTCCGGGCGGGGGACGTCGGGCAGGTCGTCGCGGTCGGTCACGCGTCCATGCTGGTGCAGGCCCCGGGCCCCCGCAGTCCGAACGGCCCGCGTCACACCGGGCTCAGGCGCCGCCGACCCGCATCTCGCGCAGGGGGCCGGCGAGCTCGGAGGCGAAGAAGTCGAAGAACGCCTCGGGCTCGGGGCCGGCGTTGACGAGCGCCAGGTGGTCGTAGCCGGCGTCGGCGAACCCCCGCGCCACCTCCAGGTGTCGGGCGGCGTCCGGGCCGCAGCCGAAGGCGTCGGCCATGTGGTCGGGGGTGATGAACGCGGTGGCGGCGTCGAAGTTGACCGGGTTGGGCAGCTCGGACTGGATCTTCCATCCCGTGAGGCCGAAGCGGAACTTCTCGTGGGCGGACTCCGCGGCGGCCTGGACCGTGTCGGCGAACGCGAGCGGCACCTCGCCGTAGAGCGGGCCCGACCCGCCGGCGGCGGTGAATGCCTCGACCAGCTCGGGCTTGGGCTCGGTGACGAACATGGCGTCGCCCAGCTCGGCGGCGATCCGCGCCGCGCGCTTGCCGCCCGCGGCGATCGCGACGCGCGGCAGCACGTCGGGCAGGTCGAAGACGCGGGCGTCGTCGATGGTCAGGTGCTTGCCCTCGTAGGACTGGTACCCGCCCTGCCAGAGCTGCCGGATGATCTCGATGGACTCGCGGAACATCTCCTGGCGCACCGACACCGACGGCCAGCCGCCGCCGACGACGTGCTCGTTCAGCCGCTCTCCTGAGCCCAGCCCGAGGGTGAAGCGGCCGTCGGACAGGATCGCGGTCGTCGCAGCCATCTGGGCCACGATCGCCGGGTGGTAGCGCACGAACGGGCAGGTGACGCCCGTCGCGAGCTCGATCCGGTCGGTCTTCGCCGCGATGGCCGCGAGCATCGACCACGCGAAGCCCGAGTGGTTCGTCTCGGGCAGCCACGGGTGGTAGTGGTCGCTGACCTCGACGAAGTCGAATCCCGCGGCCTCGGCCCGCACGGCCTGGTCGACGATCTCCTTGGGCCCGTAGGCCTCGGCGATGAGCTTGTACCCGATGCGCATGCGCTCCAGCCTGCGGTGTCGACGAGAGGACCGCAGGACGGACGCCACATGACCACTCGTCCGTTTTGCACACAAGGGTCATCCAAAGGGGGCAGACTACGCAGCGGTAGGTACCCGCCACGGACGAGGAGCGTGATGAGCCAGGCCTGGGTCTGGGCGTGCGTCGTCGCCCAGTGCGTGGCAGCAGGCGCCTGCCTGCAGTTCGGCCTGGTCGCCGCCACCTCACGCCAGCAGCAGCGGGTGCGCACGGGCTGGTCGGCGGCGCTGTCGGTGGTCGCCGCGCTGACGATGCTGACCGGCTCGCTCGTCGTGCTCAACGCCGGGTCCCCCGAGCTGACGATGACCCTCACCGACGTCCGCTCCCTGCTGTTCACCGCGGTGTTCCTGCTCGTGTTCCCCGCCTTCGACCAGACGCTCGAGGGGCCGGCGTCCCGGGTGGCGTTCGTCGTCGTGCTGACGCTCGTCGCGCTGCGACTGGCCCTGTGGTTCGGCACGGACCTGCTGCGCGTGGTGTCGCTCGACGCGCAGGGGTGGCCGGTCTACGGCCCGGCCGGTCCGCTGTTCGCGCTGCTCATCGGCATCGGGGTGGTGAGCTGGGCGGTGGTGCGCACCTACCAGCTGGCGCCCCAGGACCTCGTCGTCTCGGTCGTCGCCTCGGGCACCGCCATCGTGCTCGGGGTCGTCGGCGTGCTGAACCCGGCGAGCGCCGTCGCCGAGACCATGTCGACGCTGTGGATCGCGCCGATGGTGCTGTGCCTGCAGCTGCTGCGCCGTCGCCAGGGCGTCCGCGACGTCAGGGCGCGACGCCGCACGCTGGACCAGCAGACCGCCCTGGTCGAGCTCGGCCGCCACATCGTCACCGACGACCTCCCGGCCGCCGTCGCGCGCGCCGAGGAGGTCGCGCGTCACGGGCTCGGGGCGGCCGTCGACGTGCAGGTGGTCGACGCGGGAGGCCTCACGCAGCCGACGGACGCCGACGTCGTGACGTCGGGCTCGGTCCGAGCGGTGCTGCCCGACGCCGTCGACCCCGGTGACCTGCCGTTCGTGGAGGGCGTCGTCCACCTCGTCGGGGCGGTGGCGGCACGCGCCGAGGCCGAGGAGCGGTCGGCCCGGGCGCGCCTGCACGACCCGGTCAGCGGCCTGCCCAACCGGGTGTTCGCGCTCGAGCGGATCACCCAGGCGCGGCACGAGAGCGCGATCACCGAGGACCAGCTCGTGGTGCAGATGTGCCACCTGGAGGGCCTGGAGGACCTGCGCACGCTGCGCGGGTACGAGGAGGCCGACCGGGTGACGGTCCGCGTCGCCCGCGCGCTCGAGGCCGAGGTCACTTCGGCGTCGGGGTGGTGGCACGCCGGCGGTGACGCGTTCGTCTCGATCTCCCCGTGGTCCGACAGCACCCTCAGCCCGGTGGCGCTGGCCAGGATGCGCGCCGAGGTGGCGCGCGCGAGCGACGGCTCCCGCCTGCCGACGCGCGTCCGGCTGGGGCTCGGCGTCGTGGTGGCCCGGGACGGCTCGACCGTCGCCGACCTGCTGCGCGAGGTGCGTGCCGTCGCCGGCCTGGCACACGCGCACGGGGGCGTCGAGATCGCCCACCGCGACTTCGCCGAGCAGCTCCGCGAGCGCGTGCGGCTCGAGCAGGACCTCGAGAACGCCGTCGACCGCGACGAGATCGAGGTGCACTACCAGCCGATCCTCGCCACCGGATCGCGCAAGATGCACGGCGTCGAGGCGCTCGCCCGCTGGCGACGGGGAGGGCGCCTGCTGTCGCCGGGGAGCTGGATTCCGGTGGCCGAGAGCAGCGGCCTGATGGGTGAGATCGGCGCGCACGTGCTGCGGATCGCGTGCCGCGACCAGGCCCGGTGGGGCCGCGTCGTGGCCGTCAACACCTCGCCCGTGCAGCTGGGCGAGGACCGCCTCGTCGAGTCGGTGCTCGAATCGGCCCGCCAGTGCGGGCCGGAGAACCTCGTCATCGAGGTCACCGAGAACGCGCTCGTCACCGACGCCGCGTCGACCACCGCGCGGCTGGCCGAGATGCGCGACCACGGCATCCGGATCGCGCTCGACGACTTCGGGGCGGAGTACTCGTCTCTGACACGCCTGGCCACGCTGCCGATCGACATCGTCAAGATCGACCGCGGCTTCATCGAGGCGGTCACCGCTCCCGAGGGCCGCGCCGTCGTCGCCGCCGTGCACGCGATGTCGCAGGCGCTCGGCAAGGTGACGGTGGCCGAGGGCATCGAGACCGACGCCCAGCTGCGCGCCGTCCACGAGATCGGCTGCGAGCTGGTGCAGGGCTACCTGCTCGGGCGCCCCGAGCCCGTCCCGGACGCGACCTCGACGCTGACGCCGTCGGCGAACCGGTAGGGCTGCGCCGCGAGCACCCCGCCGAGGGTGCGCCGCATGCGCGACACCTCGGCCCGCACCGTGACGGCGTGGTCGGCGTCGCCGTAGAGGGCGGTGCTGAGCGCCTGCGCGGTCAGTCCCTCGGGCGACGCGGCCAGCAGGCGGAGGATCTCGGCGTGGCGCGTCGAGAGCGCCGCGTGCCAGCGCTCGGACGGTCCGCTGACCGTCACCGTGGGCTCGCCCGTGAGGTCGAGCAGCAGGTGGAGACGGCCGGTGCCGCCGTGCGGGCGGAGCAGCCACCCGTGGTCGATCGGCTCGGGCAGGCACAGGCCCATGCCCGGCACGGCGATCGGCTGACCGGCGACGGGAGCCCCGACCCGGTCGCGGGTGGCGATGCCGCTGGCGTGCGCGACCCAGCCGAGGTCGTCGACGACCAGGCTCGGGCCGGGGCTGCCCACCAGCAGCGGGGCCGCGGACTCGCGCAACCGCCCCAGTCGCTCGGTGTGGCGGCGCCACAGCGTGCTCTCGGCGAGGCGGACCGCCGTCGACACCAGCGCGGTGATCGCGGGGTGCAGCGTCATCGCCGGCCCGCTGACGTCGACGACGCCGAGCAGGTCGCCCGTCACGGGGTCGTGCACCGGGACGGCGGTGCAGTACCAGGGGTGCTGGCTCTGCTCGAAGTGCTCGGCGGAGAACAGCTGCACCGGCGCGGCCTCGGCGAGCGCGGTGCCGATGGCGTTGGTGCCCACGCGCGACTCGGTCCAGTCGGCGCCCTCGCTGAAGCCGAGGGCGTCGGCCTGGCGACGCACGCGCGAGGAGCCGTCGCGCCACAGCACGATGCCGGCGGCGTCGGTGACCACGAGCAGGAAGCTGGAGACGTCGGCGACGGCCGCGACGGACTGCCGCACCTCCTCGACCACCGAGCCGAGCATGCTCGCGCGGCGTCGCTCCTCGACCTGCGTCCACGGCAGCGGGTCGCGGTCACCGCCGCCGTCGGGATCGACGCCCCACCCCATCACCCGCGACCACGACCGCCGGACGACGGGCCGCACCGGGGCGGGTGGAGTGCCGCCGCTGAGCACCGCCTCGTGGGCCAGGACGAGCTCGCGCGCACGCAGGGCGAGGTCGGTGCCGGGGCGGACGGCGTCGGTGCCGCGACGCGGAGCGGAGGCTGGCTGCATGGCGTCCTCAGTGGGCGGGTGGCCCAGGCTACCGCCGGATCGTCACCCAGAGATCGTCCAACATTTACTCAAGAAAGACGAGGCATTCTGGTCAATTCGTGGGAGCATGAGATCCATGACTTACCAGGGGGCACGCGTCGCGGTCGTGGTCGATGACGACGGCGACGTCCGCGGACTGATCAGCCACGTCCTGTCGTTGCAGGGCTTCACGGTGCACGAGGCGGCGACGGGTCGCGACGGGGTGCGGCTCGCCCGCGAGGCCAACCCCGACCTGATCACGCTCGACCTCGGTCTGCCCGACGTCGACGGCACGCAGGTCTGCCGCGCCGTGCGCGAGTTCACCGACGCCTACGTGGTCATGGTGACCGCCCGTCAGGACGAGATCGACCGGCTCATCGGGCTGGAGATCGGCGCCGACGACTACGTCAGCAAGCCGTTCAGCCCCCGCGAGCTGCAGGCGCGGATCGCCGCGATGTTCCGTCGTCCGCGCACGTCGGTCTCCGCCGCCGCGAACGCCCCGGCCGCGGCGCCGCCGGCGGACACGCAGCTGCGTCACGGCGACCTCGCCGTCGACCCCGACGGTCGCGTCGCGACGCTCGAGACCGCCGACGGCGTGCAGGAGCTGACGCTGACCCGTACCGAGTTCGACATCCTCGCCACCCTGCTCAGCAACCCCGTCAAGGTCTGGGGACGCGACGCGCTCCTGCGCCAGGTGTGGGGCGAGGGCTGGACCAACGACCACCACCTCGTCGAGGTGCACATGGGCAACCTGCGCCGCAAGCTCGGCGACTCGGGCCGCTCGGCGGGCTTCATCCGCACCGTGCGCGGCGTGGGCTACCGGATGGAGCCGATCCCGGCGTCGTCCGCCACCGCCGCGTCCTGATCCCTCACCCGCCGGTCAGCCGGCGGAGCGCGTCCAGTCCCTCGGGCGTCCCCGGCCAGTGGCGTGCGACGGCGTCCGGTCCGGCGCTGCGCAGCACGCGGCGCAGGACGAGCAGCGCCACCAGCACGTCGTCGGCCCACCCGAGCACCGGCACGACGTCGGGCACCAGGTCGATCGGCGAGGCCAGGTAGAGCAGCAGCCCGCGCAGCTGCCAGCGGACGGACGCGGGCAGGCTCGCGTCGCCGTGGAGCCGTCGCGCCAGCACCACGCACGAGGGCAGCAGCCCCACCGCCTCGCGCAGCCCGGTGCGGTGGCCGGGCACACGGCGCAGGGCCAGCAGCAGCGCCACGAGCACCGCCGCGCCGACGGCGACCAGGCCCGCGACGATGGCGCCCGTCACAGCCCACCCGCTCACAGCCTCATCCAAGCAGCCGTCGGTACGCTCGGCCCATGCATGTCGCCTCCCTGATCCAGGCCGCCTCCGACGGGGGCGTGCCGACGACCGGGGTCGCCGGGTGGGCCGTCGACCTGATGGAGAAGCTGGGGGTCTGGGGCGCGGGCATCGCGATCGCGCTGGAGAACCTGTTCCCGCCGCTGCCGAGCGAGGTCATCCTGCCGCTCGCGGGCTTCACCGCAAGCCGCGGCGACTTCACCCTCGCCGGCGCGCTGATCGCCACCACGCTCGGCTCGGTGATCGGTGCGGTCGTGCTCTACCTCATCGGCGCCGCCGTCGGCCGCGACCGCCTGCGCCGCATCGTCGACAGGATGCCGCTGATGAAGCTCAGCGACGTCGACGCCGCCGAGGCCTGGTTCGCCAAGCACGGCTACAAGGCGGTGTTCTTCGGCCGGATGATCCCGATCTTCCGCAGCCTGATCTCCATCCCGGCCGGCGTCGAGAAGATGTCGTTCGGCATGTTCGTGCTGCTCACCACCGTCGGCAGCGCCATCTGGAACACCGTGTTCGTGCTCGCCGGGTTCTACCTGGGCCAGAACTGGGACGCGGTGGAGCCGTACGCCGGGGTCTTCCAGAAGATCGTCATCGCGCTCGTGCTCGTCGCGGTCGTCGTGTTCGTGCTGCGCCGGGTGCAGTCGTCGCGGCGCGTCGCCGGCGGCTGACCTCGCGGCCGATGGCCGGTGCCGGGCGCTACGCGCCGACGCCGTCGGGCGACCTGCACCTGGGCAACCTGCGCACCGCGGTGCTCGCGTGGCTCTGCGCCCGCTCGTCCGGTCGGGCGCTGGTGCTGCGCGTCGACGACCTCGACCGCGTGCGGCCCGGCGCGGAGGACCGTCAGCTCGCCGACCTGGCCGCGCTCGGCGTCACCTGGGACGGGCCGGTGCGCCGGCAGTCCGAGCACGGCGCGCGGTACGCGTCCGCACTGGACCGGCTGCGCGAGGGGCACCGCGTCTACCCGTGCTTCTGCACCCGCCGCGAGATCGCCGAGGCGGCGACGGCACCGCACGGCGTCCCCGGCCAGTACCCGGGCACGTGTCGCCGCCTCACCGCGTCCGAGCGCGAGACCCGCGCGCTGACCCGACCACCGGCCTGGAGGCTCGACGCCGAGGTCGCGTCGCTGACCGTCCGCGACGAGGTGCTGGGCGAGCACCTAGGGCCGGTGGACGACGTCGTGCTGGTGCGCAACGACGGCGTCCCGTCCTACCAGCTGACCACCGTGGTGGACGACGCCGCCGACGGCGTCGACCAGGTGGTGCGCGGCGACGACCTGCTCGCGTCCACCCCGCGCCAGGCGCACCTGTGCGACCTGCTCGGCCTCCCGCGTCCGTCGTGGGTGCACGTGCCGCTGGCCGTCGGCGCCGGGGGGCAGCGGCTCGCCAAGCGCGACGGCGCCGTGACGGTGCACGACCTCGCCGCCACCGGTGTCGGCGTCGACGAGGTGCGCGCCCGGATCCTCGCGTCCCTCGGCCTCCCCGACGCCCCCCTGCCCGACCTCGTGGACGCCTTCGACCTCGCCAGGGTGCCCCGCGAGCCGTGGGTCGTGGCCTGACGCCGGCCGTCTGCCGTTCACCTCCGGGCGGGTTTGCCAGGACCCACGCACGGGTACGAGTCGGACATGACGCGACTCCTCAGGTCCCTGGCCGCACTCGTCCTCGTCCTCGGCTCGGCCGTGGCGATCACGACCGTCTCCGCCGCGCCCGCCCAGGCCGACGGCTGCTACAGCTGGGGGCGGACGCTCTCGGAGGGCGCCTCGGGCGAGGACGTCCGGCAGCTGCAGGTCCGGGTGGCCGGGTGGCCCACCCCGGGCACCAAGCTCGGCCTCGACGGCCAGTTCGGCCCCGCCACCAAGGCGGCCGTCACCCGCTTCCAGCAGGCCTACGGCCTCGGCGCGGACGGCGTGGCGGGCTCGGCGACCTTCGCGAAGATCTACGAGCTGCAGGACGACGACTGCACGCCGGTGAACTTCACCTACGACGAGCTCAACAACTGCAACGCCGACTGGTCGGGTGGTGCGACGAGCGCGGCGGCGGCCCGCGAGGCGTCGCTGGTGATCCAGTGGCAGCTGCAGGCGCTCCGCAAGGGCCTGGGCGACCGTCCGCTCGTCGTCAACGGAGGGTTCCGCAGCTACTCGTGCAATTCCGCCGTCGGCGGGGCCGCGTCCAGCCGTCACCTCTACGGCGACGCGGCCGACCTCGGCGCCGGCTCCCAGGGCTTCTGCACCATCGCGCGTGCGGCCCTGAACCACGGCTTCGGGAGCGTCCTCGGCCCGGGCTTCCCCGGCCACGACGACCACGTCCACCTCGACCGCGGCGGCTCGACGAAGTCCGCCCCCACCTGCGGCATCGGCTGACGGCGCGCGTCCTGCGGTGGCGCGGTTGCGACGGGCGTCGGCCCGGAGTTGAGTGGCCCCGACGGGGAACCACCGCACCACCAGAGGAGCACGCATGTCGTTGCAGGGTCACGAGGCCGAGGTCGTCGCAGGGGTCAGCACCGGGCTGTTCATCGGCGGCGCCTGGCGCGACGCCGAGGGTGGCAGGACGTTCGGTGTGGAGGACCCGTCGACCGGTGAGGAGATCGCTCGGATCGCTGATGCGTCGGTGGCTGACGGGAAGGCCGCGATCGACGCCGCTGTCGCCGCGCAGGGCGAGTGGGCGACGTCCGCACCGCGCGACCGCGGCGAGATCCTGCGCAAGGCGTTCGAGCTGATCGGCGAGCGCGCCGACGACCTCGCGCTGCTGATGACGCTCGAGATGGGCAAGCCGCTCAAGGAGTCGCGCGCCGAGCTGGCATACGGCTCGGAGTTCTTCCGCTGGTTCTCCGAGGAGGCCGTGCGCATCTCGGGCCGCTGGTCGGTGGCCCCGAACGGCGCGACCCGGTTGTTGACGATGAAGCAGCCCGTCGGCCCGTGCCTGATGATCACGCCCTGGAACTTCCCGTTGGCGATGGGGACCCGCAAGATCGGGCCGGCGATCGCGGCCGGTTGCACGATGGTCGTCAAGCCGGCGGCGTTGACGCCGTTGACGATGCTGGCGTTGGCCGACATCCTCGCCGAGGCGGGGCTGCCCGACGGCGTCCTCAACGTCGTCACCACCACCGATACCGGCCCGGTGATGGAGCCGATCATCCGCGACCCCAGGTTGCGGAAGCTGACGTTCACCGGCTCCACGCCGGTCGGCAAGTCGCTGGTCGAGCAGTCCGCCGAGGGCTTGCTCAAGGTGTCGATGGAGCTCGGCGGCAACGCCCCGTTCCTGGTCTTCGACGACGCCGACCTCGACGCCGCGGTCGATGGCGCGATGCTTGCCAAGATGCGCAACGTCGGTGAGGCGTGCACCGCGGCGAACCGGTTCATCGTCCACGAGTCGGTCGCCGAGGAGTTCGGCACCAAGCTGGCGCAGCGGATGGGCGCGATGAAGTCCGGGCGCGGTGTCACCGACGACATCGAGGTCGGCCCGCTGGTCGAGGCCAAGCAGCGCGACAAGGTCGCCGAGCTCGTCGACGACGCCGTCGACGCCGGCGCCACCGCGCTCACCGGCGGCAAGCAGAGCGACGGGCCGGGGTACTTCTACCCGCCGACGGTGCTCACCGGTGTGCCCAAGGAGGCGCGGATGTGGTCCGAGGAGATTTTCGGACCGGTGGCGCCGATCTTCACGTTCTCCACCGAGGAGGAGGGCCTGGCGATGGCGAACGACACCGAGTACGGGCTGGTCGCGTACGCGTTCACCCGCGACGTGTCGCGGACCTTCCGGGTCGCCGAGGGGCTGCAGACCGGCATGGTCGGCATCAACCAGGGCGTCGTGTCGAACCCCGCTGCCCCGTTCGGTGGGGTCAAGCAGTCCGGCTTCGGCCGTGAGGGCGGCGCCGAGGGCATCGAGGAGTACCTGGAGACCAAGTACGTCGGCCTGAATCTGTGACCCCTGGAGAGTTGTCGGTGGCTCAGGGGCCTATAGGCC